>JBQTJO010000246.1:0-5439 GCA_052387015.1 Gemmatimonadota bacterium | reverse complement strand
GTCTCGCCCGGGGTCTGCCGGTGGGCGGCGATCTCGAGTACGCGGATGGCGTCACCATCGCGCAGGCATTGAACGGCCGTAGAGCACTGGACTAATCAGACAAGCTGGACATGCGCAGAAGCAAGCTGACCAAGACGATCGGAATCATCGTACTCGTGATCGGCGCGATCGCCGGTCTGAGCGCGCTGATCGTCCGCGACCAGATCTCGCGCCACAAGCGGGACCTGTTCAGCGCGCACGCGTTCCGTCGTTTTGCCGCGCTCGGCTACATTGCGCGCATGCCGGCCAGCATCGACCTGGTGCGCACGCTGCGCGACTTCGTCGCGCGCGAGCCGAGACGGCTGCTGCGCAGCCGCGCGCGCGCGATCCAGGGGCGCATGGAAGCGGTGCTCGAGAAGAGCCACGTGCATGGCACGCACGCCGGTCATGGCGCGGCTGGAGAGTATGCCGGATGAGTCCGGTCCGTGACGGGATCGGTTCGCTGGTCGAAGCCGACGTACAGCAGCTCGATGCGCTGCTGAATGCGTTTGTCACGGACTCGCAGGCGTACTGCGCCGCGGTGGTCGACCGCTCGGGCCGCCTGATCAATCTGACCGGCGACGCCGGCGCGATGGACAACCTGACCTTCGCGTCGCTGGTGGCCGGCGACTTCGCGGCCAGCGACCAGCTTGCCCGTCTGCTCGGTGAGGAGGAATTTTCCTCACTCTACCATGCGGGTGAGGGTCGCTCGATGTTTCTGGCCGATGTGGCCGGTTGGGGCATTCTGGTCGCGCTCTTCGACGGCAAGACCACGCTCGGCATGATCCGCCTGCGCAGCAAGACGCTGGTGCCGAAGCTCGCGGAAGTCTTCGAAACGATTGCGGCCCGGCCGCAGGTCTCGGCCGCGACGCCCGGGATGGACAACTCGTGGGTCACGGAAGCAGAGGACGAGATTGACAAGCTATTCGGGTAACGTGCGCTAATGTCCATGATCAACTACGCCAGCCGGGAGATCAACTGCAAGTTGGTCTACTATGGACCCGGCCTGGGCGGCAAGACCACCAATCTCGAGTACGTCTACAGCAAGGTCGCGCCTGACACGCGAGGCAAGCTGATCTCGTTGGCGACCGAGCAGGAGCGCACCCTGTTCTTCGACTTCCTGCCCGTCGATCTCGGCACGATCCGCGGCTTCAAGACGCGTTTTCATCTCTACACGGTGCCCGGGCAGGTCTACTACAACGCGAGCCGCCGCCTGATTCTGAAGGGTGTGGACGGCATCGTCTTCGTGGCGGACTCGCAGGCCGAGCGTATGGACGCCAACATCGCGGCCATGCAGAACCTCTATGAGAACCTCGCCGATTACGGCTACGATCCGGCCAACATCCCGATCGTGCTGCAGTGGAACAAGCGCGACCTGCCGACCGCCGTGCCCGAGCAGGAGATGCAGGACAACCTGAATCCCGACAATCTGCATGCATTCCCCGCGGTCGCGGTGACCGGCGAGGGCGTGTTCGAGACGCTGAAGGCCGTCAGCAAGGCCGTCATCAAAACCTTGAGCTGAGTGAAACGCAGCACCATCCCGAATGCGATCACGGTCGCGCGCATCGCGCTCTGTCCGGCGGTCGCATTTCTCATTTTCGTGCCGACCTTCACGGCCCGCCTGATCGCGTTCATCCTGTTTCTGGTCGCCGCGTTCTCCGACCTCGTCGACGGCCATCTCGCCCGCAAGCACGGCTGGATCTCGGATTTCGGCAAGCTGCTCGACCCGATCGCGGACAAGCTGCTGCTGGTGACGACCATGCTGCCGATCTACGTGCTCTCGCAGCGCGACGTCGCGTCCGGCGAGTTGCCGCTCATAGGCGAGCTGCCGCTCTGGATCGTGCTCGTCATATTCGGCCGGGAAGCGCTCATCACCGCGATCCGCGCCGCTGCCGCGCGCAAGGGCATCGTGATCCCCGCCGGCAAGGCCGGCAAGCACAAGGCGGTCTGGCAGAACATCTTCATCGGCACCTCCATCTTCTGGCTCGCCCTCAGGAGCGCCGCGCTCGCTCACGCCTGGAGCGGCGGCTTCTGGAGCTTCTGGCAGCAGCTGCACGGCACCGTCTTCATCGGGTCGCTGGTCGTCGCGGTCGCGCTCACGCTCTATTCGCTGGTCGTGTATCTCTGGTCGTGGCGCAAGCTGGCGCAAGCGCTTTAAAAGGGGGATACGTCGGATAGTGGGGATGTGGCGATGCACGAGCGGCATCGCCATACCCCTTTCCCCGGCATCTCCCTTCTCAAATTCTGGAGGCGCCGTTACACGCCGGTCTGTATCGCAAACGCGCACCCGCGCGTTTATGGCCAATTGGCCATAAAACCCGAGCGGCGGACCTGTATGGCGTAGGTGGCGCGGCTCTCTCGCACCGGTTCGATTTCACAAACGCTCCCGTCCCGTTCCCGCTCCCGTTATGGCCAATTGGCCATATTCCGCCGGGTAGCGTGTTGCGATACCCGGACCCTTTTGGCCTTCGGCCGGTTCGACCATGTTCGCGCCCCGCGCCGAAGCCCACTCTGAGCGCATGAAAGTCCTGTGGCCAAAGTACGTGTTCACGCAGGAGTACATGCATGGCACGCGCGCCGAGCGCCGCTTTATCGAGCTGAAGCTTTCGCTGGCCAAGGTGCTGCGCGCCCGCCGCCGCGAGCTCGGTCTGACGCAGAAGCAGCTGGCGCATCGGCTGGGCGCGGATCAGGCCACGATCTCGCGGCTCGAACGGGCCAAATCCGCCCGCATCACCATAGACCTGTACGTCTGGGCGTTGTTCGTTCTCGATACCAGCGATGTGGACGTGGCCGCGGCCTTTCATCTGGGCGTATCCGGCGTGGCCGGCGCGATGCGCGGCCGCGCAACGTTGCGCCTCTTTCCGCGCGCGGCGGATATTAGACACAATGCTAGAAATCATCACCATCGGCGACGAGCTGCTGCTCGGCCAGACGATCGATACGAATGCTGCGTTTCTAAGCGAGCAGCTGGCCGCGGCCGGACTGCGCGTGCTGCGCCGCACGACCGTCGGTGATGATGCGGACGCGATCGCCGCGGCGGTCAGCGAAGCGCTCGCCCGCAAGAGCATCGTGATCACGACCGGCGGTCTCGGTCCCACCCGCGACGATTTCACCAAGCCCGTCATTGCGCGGCTCTACGGTCGCGAGACCGCGCCCGGCCTAGTGCTCGACGATGCGCGCGGCATCACCATCATGCTGCCCGGCGTGCCGCACGAGCTGCGCGACCTGGCCGTGCGCGAAGTCATCCCGTTCCTGCTGGAGCGCACGCGGCAGCGCGCGCATCCGATCTGCTACCGCGTCGTTCGCGTGACCGGCGTTCCCGAATCCGCGCTCGCCGAGCGCATCGACGACATCGTCGACGCGATCGCGCCCCTGTCCGTCGCGTTCCTGCCCGGCTTCGCGGGCATCGACCTGCGCATCACGAGCTGGGCGCTTTTCGACCTCGCTGAATGCGAGGCGCGCTTCAGTGCGGCGGAGCAGCGGCTGCGCGAACGGCTCGGCTCGCACATCTACGCGGTCGGCTCCGATGACATCGAAGTCGTGGCCGGCCGGCTGCTGAGCGAGCGGAAGTTGCAGCTCGCGGTCGCCGAGAGCTGTACGGGCGGGCTGCTCGGCCAGCGCATCACGCGCGTGGCCGGCTCATCCGACTACTTCATCGGCGGCTTCATCGCCTACGCCAACGACGCCAAGGTCGACATGCTCGGCGTGCGCCTCGAAACTCTGACCGCCACCGGCGCCGTATCGGAAGAGACCGCGCGCGAGATGGCGCTCGGCGCGGCCGCGCGCACCGGAGCGAACGCGGCCATCTCGATCACCGGCATTGCCGGCCCGGGCGGTGGGTCGCCGGACAAGCCGGTCGGCCTGGTTTGGACGGCGGTCTTTCTGAACGACGTCGTCCGAACCCGCAGCTTCGTGTTTCCGGGAGATCGCGCCGAGATCCGCGAGCGCTCCGCGCAGATGGCGCTCGCCCTGCTGTACGATATGTTGATCGCGTCATGAGCATCGAGACGATCTACGAGGTCGACGGCCGCATCGAAGCGGTTGGCGGGCTCAGCCTCTACTACCAGGGCTGGGAAGCCGACGAGCCGAAGGCCGCGATCCTGGTCGTGCACGGCCTGGCCGAGCACGGCGGCCGCTATGCCGGCGTCGGCCGCCGCATGGCCGGCTTCGGCATTTCCACCTATGCCGTAGACCTGCGCGGCCATGGCTTGTCCGATGGGCGGCGCGGGCATGTGGACCGGTTCGAGCTGCTGCTCCAGGACATCGACCGCTTCCGTCGCGAGATCGAGGGCGGCCTGGAGGCCGAGCTCCCGCTCTTCGCGCTCGGCCATTCGATGGGCGGGCTGATCGTCGCGCGTTACATCGAGGCGTACGGCGCGCGCTTCGCCGGCGCGATCCTGACCTCGCCCTGGCTCGCGACCGCCATGCCGATCCCGCGCTGGAAAGTGCTTGCCGCGAACGTGCTGAAGAAACTGCTGCCCGCGCTGCCGATCGACGCCGGCATCAATGAGAAGTACTTGAGTCACGATCCGGGCGTCGTCGCACGCTATCGCGACGACCCGCTCGTTCATGGCAAGATCACGCCGCGCATGTTCGCGGAGGTCAGCACCGCGATGGGGCTGGTCATGCAGCGCGCCGACCAGATCCGCATCCCGCTGCTCTTCCTGCTCGCGGGCGACGACCGGCTGGTCGACACGCGCAAATCCGAGGCGTTCGCGCGCACGCTCAAGACGCCGGATGTCACCATCCGCGTCATGGCCGACTACTATCACGAAGTCCTGAAGGACCACGACCGCGCGCTCGCGGCGCACGAGATCCGCGACTGGATCCTGGCCAGACTGCCGGAACGGCAGGTTTGACTGGTCTTTAGATTGCTCTCTGGGGCGGCATGATGGACGAAACCAATACCAACACCAACGACATCGAACAGGCGATCACGGCGGAGGAAGCCGCGGCCGAAGCCATCCACGTGCGGCTGGAGGAGCTGGAAGGCGAGCTGGCCGCAGCGCGCGAGCGGCATCTGAGACTGGCCGCGGAGTTCGACAACTATCGCAAGCGCATCGCGCGCGAGCAGAGCGAGATGCTGGCGCGGGCGCAGGCCGTGCTGATCGCGAAGCTGGTCGATGTGATCGACGATCTCGACCGCGTCGCGCATCACTCGGGGAACGCGAGCAAGGAAGCGCTGCTCGAGGGCGTCGAGCTGGTCGAGCGCAAATTCCGCGGCGTACTGGAGGGCAGCGGGCTCGAGCGCATTGATCCGGCGGGGCAGCCGTTCGATCCCGCAATCATGGAAGCGCTGACGGCGGTGCCGACCGACAGGCCCGAGGAAGATCATCTGGTCGGTGAGGTCTTCCAGTACGGCTATCGGTTCCAGGGCACGCTGGTCCGCCCGGCGCGCGTCGTGGTGAAGAAGTACGAGGG
>JBQTJO010000245.1:0-2790 GCA_052387015.1 Gemmatimonadota bacterium | reverse complement strand
TTCTACTGCAACGTGAACGACGCGTGGACCTTCGAGAAGCGCGCGCACCGGCTATGGGTGACGTTCGCGGGCGGCTGGATCCAGCTCGTGGTCGCGGCGTTCGCGGCCATTGCCTGGGTGATGACCGAGCCTCGCACCGCGGTGAACGACTTCGCGTTTCTCACGCTCCTGATCGGCGGCGGGCTGACGGTACTCGTGAATTTCAATCCGTTGATCCCGCTCGACGGCTACTACGCGCTGGTCGACTGGCTCGGCATACCGAATCTGCGCGCCCGCGCCTTCAAGTATTTTGGCGCGCGTTTCAAGCAGGTCGTGCTGCGCGCGCGCGGCGCGCTTCCGCCGGCCAGTGACCGCGAGGCTCGCATCTTTCTGGTATACGGCGGGCTGTCGGCGTTGTACATCGTCGGCATTCTCTCACTGTTCGCGCTTGGCATCGCGCACTGGCTGACCGGCAAGTGGGGAATCTGGGGGTTCGCCATTTTCGCGTTTCTCTTCTGGCGCGCTACCGGTCGCCTGCGCCAGAGGCTCGCAAGTGCCTATCATGCAGTGCGCGCCTCGAACACGCTTCGGCTGATGATGCGCAACCGGCGTGCGCTCGCCGCGGGCGGTGCGATAGTGCTGCTGCTCCTGATGCCGTGGACGGTGCGCGTCTCGGCACCGGCGGTGGCGGAATCACTCCAGCGCGTGACGCTGACGCCGGCGGAGGCGGCGCGGGTCGAGCGCGTGCTGGTCGCTGAAAACAGCGTGGTTGCGCGTGGGCAGCCGGTCGCGATCCTGAAGAGTCCGGCCCTGGACCTGGAATGGACGCGCGCGCGTGCGGCGGCCCACGTACTCGAGCGCGAGCTGCAGGCGGCACGGCTGCGCCAGGATGCGGCGGCAGCGCGCAGCATCGAGCTGGAGCTCGCGACGCGCGCCGCGCTGCTCGAGCGGCTCGCTCACCGGCGCGAGGCGCTGGTACTGAGGGCGCCGTTCGATGCGCGCGTGCTCACGCCGCACGTCGACGTACTCGCCGGCGCGTGGGTGAATCCGGGTGATACGCTGCTCGAGCTGCAGAGTAGCGGCGCCTTGCGCGCGCGGCTGTCGCTCGCGGAGCGTGATGTCGCGGATCTCGCCAGGGGCGACGTCGTCAAAATCAAATTTCCGGTGCGGGCCGCATGGACGTGGCAGAGTCATGTCGCGGAAGTTGCGCCGGCCGCGATTCACGGACGGGTCGATGTGATCGTTCCGCTCTTGCAACCGGCCGCGGATGCACCGGTGCTGGCCGGCATGGTCGGCCTCGGCAAGGTGGCGGTGCGCCGGACCAACCTGCTCGGCGCGGCCGCCCGCATCGTACGCCGCGTCCTCAGAACCGATCTCATCCTATGAACGATCTCACACAGGTGCTGGCCGATGTGTTCTTCCTGCGCGACGCGACAGCGGACGTGCGCGCCGACTTCGCGCGCCTGGCCGTGTGTCACAATTATCCCAAGGGCAATATCCTGTTCTACGACGAGGACCCGGGCGCCAGCATCTACGTCGTCGTGCAGGGACGCGTGAAGATCTCGTTGAACAGCGAGGAAGGGCGCGAGGTCGTGCTCGCGACCATGAACACGGGTGGTGTGTTCGGCCTGGTTGCTGCCATGGACAACGGCCCGCACATCGGCACGGCCGTCGCGCTCACCGATTGCAGAATCGCGGCGGTGCAGCGCGAGCGTTTCTCGAAATGGATCGCCGCGCACCCCGCGCTGCAGCAGTCGGTCGATGCCGAGCTTGCCCGGCTGTTGCGTGCGGCGTACCGGAAAGTCGGCGAGCAGGCGCTGCTGCCGGTCAAGAAACGGCTGCTGGCTACGCTGGTCGAAATTGCGCGCGCGGAAGGCTCGAACAGCGCAGACGAGATCGTCTTTGCGCGGCCGACGCAGCAGGAGCTGGCGGAGCGGGTCGGCACGACGCGGGTGGTGGTTGCGCGGGCGCTCAAGGAGCTGCTCGAGGAGGACGATTCGCTGGTGGCGGACGGCCGCACGTTCCGGCTGTCGATCCGTGCGCTGGTCCCGCACGACGGCATCTGATGCAGCGGCCCCTGATTGTGCGGGCAGTGTAACCAAAGGCACAACAAAGCGGTGCCCCCAGGTCGTGCGGGCGTGTCTCACAAAGCATTTGAGAATTTCGGCGGCGCGTTTAGCGTGCACATCACGTTTTGCAGCCCCGCACTTCAATCCCCAGGAGGAAGTAATGGACAAGCAGAAGCGGAATACCGTGCGCATCGAGCTGACCGAGGAACAGCGCAAGAAGATTCAGAAGGAGACCGGCCGGAATGCATCGGCGATCGAGTTCGGCGCTGAGGAGCTGGAGGAGCGGATTGCTCCGGTGAGCTTCAACCCGGCCGCGGACGCGCTGTAACCTCTGCTGTAACCCTTCCCCCCGAAGGGACGCGCGCGTGCGGGCGGCAGCCCCCCCGCGCGCGTTTTCATAATCGTCCATCGGCAGACCAGCCGCGCGCACCAAAAACTAAGTTGCTCGCGATCTGCACCTGGCTGGATTCCAATGTGTTATGGCGAGGTCAAAAGCGGACATGATATTGTGAGTGATGGCGAGGCATGATCCCGTGCAGCCTTTGCTGAGCGCCGAAGAGTACGCGCGTCTGCCTGACGATCCGCTCTGGCGCGACGAGCTGTCCCGCGGCCGGCTGGTACGCGAACGTGCGCGAACACGGGCTTGGGTTCGTAATGGTGGAAAGTGGTTTCGTGCTGGAGCGCCAGCCGGACACGGTTCGCGGACCGGACATCTCCTTCGTCGCGCGCGAGCGGTTCGGTG
>JBQTJO010000244.1:0-3290 GCA_052387015.1 Gemmatimonadota bacterium | reverse complement strand
TACCACCCAAACGCCAGTAATTCAGTGCGTGATGTTGACGTATCCGTCGGCGATGTCGCGCAGCTCGTAATCGCGCGGTGTGATCGCGAACTGAATGCCCGGCGTTTTCCTTTCAATGATCGGATAGCGAAGATAATCGAATGCGGAGGTGATGGGTGTGCCGAAGTTTTTCCGCACGCCCTGATTCTCCAGGATCGAAGCGACGCGTGTGCCGACGTACGGCGCCACGTCGCGCGCGCCGCTTCCGGCCGACGGCGCATCGACCAGAATGCTGTACGTCTCGTTGGTTGCAGCCGCGAGTCGTTCGGCGAGCGGCACGACATCGACCGGATCGCTGCCGCCGGTCTGCAGCATGAGCGCGCCACTCTTCAGGGCGTGAAACCCGGTCATGAAAACGAGCACGCGCGCGCTGGGATTCGATCCGAGCACGCGCTCCGCAATGACCTGATGCATGTGCGCCGGCCGCTCGGCCATGGCGCGCGCCATTTCGGCGGGCGAGAGCGTTCGCGATCCGCGCCAGCCCGGCAGGTCCGCGGCAATTACGCGGATGCGCTGATCAGCGCCGAGCTTTTCGTTGATGCCCCAGATCGTGTGATAGATCTCGAGATACGCACGCGTGGCGGCACCCGGCTCGCGCAGCGTGCGCGGATGCGAGAGCAGCACGGAAGCATCTTCAGGCGAGCGATCGAAGTACTGATCGATGTAGGGCTGCTGATCCGCGCCAATTTCCAGAATGACGGCGTCCAGGCCGGTGCTCGCCGCCATGCGCGCGATCGCACGGGCCGCGAACTCCTTCACGGCGGCCGAATTGTGAATATCACTGAGCACGACGATGCGGTTCGCGCGCGCGGCCGTGACGACCAACTCCTCGGGTGCGCTCTCGCTCGCGCGTGCCAGCTGGGCGAGGCTGCGATCGGCTTCGGATGCGCCGCGGCGGTCGAGCAGCCAGCCCGCTATTAGAATGATGATGAGAGCCGACACCGCGAAGGCGCCGGTCACGCCCAGCCTGCCGAATTTGCGGGATGTAGTCCAACTCCGCCGCACAGACCGTCTTAGCACGTTCCACATGGTCAGAGACAGGCGGGTGCAAGGATTCTGCCGGACTGCCGTCCCGGCTTTTGCGTACGCCACAGCCGCCATACGTTTGCTGCACATCCCCCGGCGGGTTAGATTGTACGTCCTTCAAACCCCTGGAAGGAGGACCGATGGACGACAGTGTGGCGAAGGATGCCAAGCGGTTGCTCCTGCGTTACGGCGCGCCGATCTCGGTGGTTGAAACGCTTTCGGATGACGAGCGGATCACGTACGCGCGTAACATCATTCGCACAGCAGTACCGGACCGTCCGGCGCATCTTCGGGATTTGTTGACCGAGGACGGACGTCTTTCGCGTTAGAGCAGCAGCGGCGATTTGTCTCGAGAAAAAATCCGCCTTCTCAGGGAGGCGGATTTTTCACATGTGGAAGCTGACGGTTCTGCGGTCGTCGAGCATGATCTGCACGGGAATGATGAGCCCATCGCGGTGGGGTCGGAAGTCGAGCTCCGCCCGCGTCTGATCGACGAAGACGGCGGCGACCGGCCTGCTCAGAAGCGGCGCGAAGATCAAGCGAAGCGGATACGCGCCGGCGGTCTGCGCCAATTCGAAGCGCAGCGCGTCCTCCGTGCGCGTATATTCGACTGCGATCAGCGCGTCGCCCATGCGCAGGTTCTGGACGGTGATGCGCCTCCCTGCGTCCTGAAAGTCAGGCCGAAGCGTGAGGCGACCCTTTGCGGCATCCGGTGCGTATCCAAGCACACCATACACGAACGTGGTGATGGGATGGCGGGCACGCGGCGCAGCGTCTGCCAGCTGGCGGGCGCGCACAGCGAGCTGCGCGGCGAAGCCGGCATCGCCGATCGCCTCCGCGGCATTCGCGATGCCACGAGCTGTGTCGGTGCTCAGGACCTCGGCTGCGCCGGCGCAAGCGTCCAGCACACGCGGCCATATGCCGCGCGCGAAGGTGGCATCGCCGCTCGCCATGAAATAGTGCGCGAAGTGCAGCAGGAACGCATCGGGTCGGTCGATGGCGAGCAGAAGCGCGCGCGTCGCGCGGTATTCCCCGACCGCGATCAACGCGTCGATGTCCTGCACATTGGAGAGCGAGAGCTGCTGCCTGGCCTGCTCGATGCGCGCGGTCTCCAGCGGATCGTCCAATTCGACGCGCAGCCATTCGCGCGATCGGCGCTGTGCTTCGGCGGCGGTCACGTCGTGCATGACCGAAGTCTATCAGGCTTGACAGCCCGAACGACAGACCGGAGTGTCCAGCCATGAACCGTACTCTTCTGGTTGCTGCGCTGGTGCTCGGCGTGCACGCACCGGTGTTCGCGCAGGACAGCGGGTGGCAGCGCCTCTTCCCGCGTGTGCACTATTTCCCCTCGCTGATCGCCGATCCCATGGAGCCGCGCATGAGTCTGGCGCTGCTCGAGACGAATGTTTTCGAGCGGGCGGGCGAAGGTCGCGAGTTTCGCCCGCCGTTCACTTTCCCGGACCCGGAAGACGCTGCCAGCGACGTGCAGGTCAAGGCGGGCATCGGCGGCTCGATTCCGCTCTGGCGGTTCGCGCACTGGCCGGGGAAGGGTGGCGTGGTCGCGAGCGCGCAGCTGGGCGTGTTCGCGCGTTTCCGCATCGAGTATCCGACCCGCGAGGACGCGGGCCAGGACTGGTTCGTCGGCATGCCGATCGAGGTCGCGTACGATCGCTTCAGCGGGCGCTTCCGCATCATGCACCGGAGCTCCCACATTGGCGACGAGCTGGTCCAGACGACCGGCGCGCAGCGCATCGAGTTTGGCGGCGAGTACGCCGACTTTCTCGCCGCCTACGAGCTGGTCGACGCGGTGCGGCTATACAGTGGCGCGACCTGGAACTTCCGATCCTACACGGAGGCGCTGCCCGCGCTCGTGCTGCGCGACCGTAAGGACACCGCGCAACTGCAGGCGGGCTTCGACGCGAGCTGGTTGCCGTGGGCCGGCGGCCGTACCGGTCTGGTCGGCGGCTTCGACTGGCAGAGCCAGCAACGCACGAACTGGCGCAGCCAGTTCGCGGCGACCGGCGGCTTTACGGTAAAAACCGACAATGGCGCGGCGCGGCTGCTTGCGCGCTATTTCAATGGTCCATCGTTAATGGGAGAGTTCTTCCTGACGCCGGAGCGGTTCTGGTCGGTGGCATGGGTTGTCGAATTCTAGCGTAGGGGAGTAGGGGAGTAGGGGAGTAGGGGAGACGGGTTATTCATGGGGCACGGCGAATCTGCGCTCT
>JBQTJO010000243.1:0-5466 GCA_052387015.1 Gemmatimonadota bacterium | reverse complement strand
ACACCCCTACACCCCTACACCCCTACTCCCTACTCCCTTACTCCGTTGGCGGCGGACCCTCTAGATTACAAACATGCAGTTTGCCTCTCTCGACCCGGCAGCACACCCACAACTCCTGATCAGCCTCGACGAGCTCGCGCAGCGCCAGCGCACGGCCCGCAAGATCCTGGTGTGCAGCTATGCCGCCGAGGGGCGCGAGCTGCTGCGCGCGCTGACGCTGGCCGGGCGCGGCTGGATCGGCTTCGAGCCGACCGATCCGAAGCGGCTGGCGAACGAGCTGGTCGCGCACGACATCGCGCGCGACGGCATGCGCATCGGCGACGCCTTCGATCTGCTCGCGCTGCTGGATCAGGCGATCGATGAGACGCTCACGCGCGGCGGGGCCGAGCTGACGCGGGAGATCCAGGCGCTGGGCGAGCAGGTCGGCTTCCGCAAGGCGATCCGCCGCTCGATCGAGGCGCTGCGGCTCGAAGGCATCGATTCCACCGCGCTGCGCTGCGCGCATCTCGAGGATCTCCGCAAGCGAAACTTCCTGGCCGGCATCTACGCGGGCTACGAGCAGAAGCTCGAGCAGAGCCGCCTCGCCGACACGGCCGAAGTGTTCCGGCGCGCGGCGCACGGTATCGCGCGCGGCACGATCATCCTGCCGCGCGCGACCATCGGTCTGGTCCCCGGCATCGTGATTCATGGGCTGGCCGGCCGCTTCATCGACGCGCTGCGCACGCGCGGCGCGATCCTGCTCCAGGATGACGCGGCCGGTGCCGGGCCGGCGCGCTCCATCGAGATCTTCGCGGCATCCTCGCCCTTGCATGAGATCAAGGAAGTGCTGCGCCGCTGCATCGCGGCCGGTCTGCACTGGGACGAGGTCGAAATCGTCGCGACCGATGCGAACGCGTACGGCTGCGCGCTCGACTCGATTGCGCGGCGGCTCGGCATTCCGGTCAGCTACGCGATCGGCCGGCCCGCGAACCGGACCAGACCGGGACGCGTGGTCGCGGCCTACCTGCGCTGGATCCAGGAGGACTTCAGTGATGAGGTCATGCGCGCGCTGCTCGAGTCCGGCGACATCGTGCCGAACGGCGAGTATCGGTACTCGAATGGTGTCTCGCTGGCGCGTACGCTGCGCAAGCTGCGCATCGGCTGGGGGCGCGCGCGCTATCTCGAGCACATCGCGGCGGCGCAACGCGAGGCGTTGATCGAGCGGGGCGATGACGAAGGCGACGACGACGAGCAGAAGCTGCGGCGCGCGCAGCTGCTCGAGGATCTGGGCGCGCTGCGCGACCTGTTCGAGCCCGTGCTGGCGGCGACGCCGTCGATGCCGGATCGCCTGCGGCGCGGCTCCGGCCGCATCACACCATCCGCGCTGGCCGGCGGGCTGGCCGCGCTGCTGCGCTGCGCGGTGACCGATCACGATGTCGACCGCATTGCGGCCGAGCGCATCCAGGCGCGGCTCGAGCGCATTCGCGCGACCATGACGCGCGCGCTCTCCTTCGAGTCCGCGCTCGCCGTGCTGCGCGAGCGGCTGGAGATGCGCGTGCCCGCGGTGGGCGCGACCGGCCCCGCGCCGTGGACGTCGTCGCCGGGACATCTGCACCTGAGCAGCCTCGAACACGGCGGCTACACGGGACGGCGCGCGATCTTCATTGTAGGGCTGGACGCGGGGCGCTTCCCGCGTGCGAGCGGGAGCGATCCATTGCTCACCGATGATGACCGTCTGCTCGTCTCGCCCGCGCTGTTCAACACGGCCGAGCGCGTGAAGGAAGCGCAGTTGCGGTTCGCTTCCGTGTTCGCGCGGCTGCGCGGTGAGGTCACGCTCAGCTACAGCGCGTACGACACGGCGGAAGGGCGCAAGCTCTCGCCCGCCGCCGTCGTACTGGAAGCGTACCGTCTGAAGACGGGCGCTGCCGGCGCCGATTACGAACAGCTGCGCCAGGCAATGCGCACGATCGCGACCGCGGTCGCACGGCCGTCCGCAGTCCTGGATGGCGACGACGTGTGGCTGAGCGCCATGTCCGAGGGCGGCATCATGCGCGCGGCGCAGCACGTGGTGCGCAATGCGTTCACCGGGCTGAATCGCGGATTGACCGCGCGCGAGCTGCGCGCGAGCCGCACGCCGGGACCGCACCACGGGCTGGTCGGCGCGCACAGTGCGCTCGATCCACGCGTGAGTCGCGAAGTCGTCTCCCCCTCGCGCCTCGAGGCGCTCGGCAGCTGCAGCCTGCGCTACTTCTACCGCTACGTGCTGGGCATCAGACCGCCGGACATCCCGGCGTTCGATCCGGAAGTCTGGCTGGATCCGCGCAATCGCGGCTCGCTGCTGCACGAGGTGTTCGAGCTGACGCTGCGCGCGGCGCGCGAGCGCGACGTCGAAGTGCTCAGCTCCGAGTTCGAGGCGCTGGTGCTGCGCACGCTGGAGGAGTCGTGCAGCAAGTGGCGCGCGCTGGTGCCACCGCCCGGCGACACGGTGTATGCGCGCGAGGTCGCGGAGCTGCGCGCGGACGCGGCGGCATTCGCGAAGATGTGCCGCGATGACGGTGCGAATTGGCGCGAGCTGGAGCTGTCGTTCGGGCTGGACGGCAAGCCGGCGGTCACGCTCGAGCTGGAGAGCGGCGCGCTATGGCTGCAGGGGCGCATCGATCGCGTGGACGAGCTGGCGGACGGGCGGTTGCTGGTCATCGACTACAAGACCGGCAGCGCCGCGCGTTATAACGCGGTGGCGTTCGACGGCGGCCGCCGCATGCAGCACTTTCTCTACAGCATCGCGGTGGAGCAGCTGCTCGGTAAACCGGTCGCGCGCATGGACTACCGCTTTCCGACCGCGCGCGCGGATGGCGCCAGCGTCACCTTCGAGGCGCACCAGCTAGCGGCCGGGCACGAGCTGATTCACGCGCTGCTGGACAACGTCGCGGCGGGCCGGTTTATGCCGACCGATGACCGCGCGGACTGCGCGTACTGCGATTTTCGCACGTGCTGCCGGGTGACGACCATCAAGGGTGACACGGTCTCGCCGCTCGCCGCGTGGGCGCGCAACCTGGCGCCGGTGCCGGACGAGTACCGGCCGATCGTAGAGCTGCGGGGCCGCTTCAAATGAGTTTGATCCGCCTGCCGGACGCAGCCGCGCGCGCGCGCATCTCGACGGACCTCGATACCAATCTGCTGGTCGAGGCCGGCGCCGGCGCGGGCAAGACCACGCAGATGATCCGGCGCATGCTGGCGCTGGTCGCGACCGAGCGCGCGCAGGTCGAGCAGATCGCGGCGGTGACGTTCACGCGCAAGGCGGCTGCGGAGCTGCGCGAGCGCTTTCAGAACCAGCTGGAGAGCGCGATCCGCGCCGCGCGCGCCGCCAACGACCATCCGCTCGCCGAGCGACTCGACCACGCGCTCAAGCGCATCGACGGCGGCTTCATCGGGACCATACACGCGTTTTGCGCGCGCATGCTGCGCGAGCATCCCATCGAGGCGGGACTCGATCCGGATTTTCACGAGGTCGTCGAAGTCGAAGAGCTGCTGCTGCGGCGGCACGCCTGGGCGCGCGCATGCGAGCGCATGGCGCACGAGGGCGCGCCCGAGCTGCGCGATCTGGTGCAGGTCGGCCTCAGGCCGGCGCAGCTGCAGCCGCTGTACGAGAAGCTGTGCGACTTCGTGGATGTCGAATTCCCGGCCGAGCGGCGGCCGCGGCCGGACCCGGCGCGCGTGCGCGAGGAGCTGCAGCGGCTGGTCGACAGGGCGGAGCAGCTGTTGCCCGCGCGCCGGCCGGGCGGCGGCTACGACGATCTCCAGAAGCGGCTGCGCGGTCTCGGCTTCAAGCGGCAGGTCCTGAGCTGGAACCATGAGACCAATTTCTTCGACGCGCTGGAGAAGGCGATCGGCATTGCGAACGCGAAGATCAGCGCGGCGAAATGGCGCGACGCGCGCGAGGCGAGGGAGCTGCACCAGGCGTTCAAGGATTTCGGCGCCGCGGGCGGCGCGGCCGCGGCGCTGCTCGCCGAGTGGTTCGCGCACCGGTATCCGTTCGCGATTGCCTTCGCGCGCAAAGCCGCGAAGCTCTACGCGCATGATCGCCTGCGCACGGGCAAGCTGAACTTCCAGGACCTGCTCATGTTCGCGGCGCGGCTGCTGCGCGAAAATGCGAACGCGCGCAGAGCCCTGGGCGCGAAGTATCGCTTCGTGCTGGTCGACGAATTCCAGGACACCGACCCGATCCAGGCGGAAATCCTCTTCCTGCTCGCGTCGGCCGATGCGAGCAGGCGGGACTGGCGCAGCGTCGAGCTGCGTCCCGGTGCGCTGTTCGTGGTCGGCGATCCGAAGCAGAGCATCTATCGCTTCCGGCGCGCCGATATCGGCATTTACAATCAGGTGAAGGCGCGCTTCGCTGCCGGACAGGGCGAAGTGTTGCAGCTGACCTCGAACTTCCGGTCGACCAAACCGCTCGAGACGTTCGTCAACCAGGTGTTCTCGCAGCTGCTGCCGGAGGTCGCGACCGACCGGCAGGCGGCGTTCACACCCATGATGGTGCAGAAGCCCGGCAAGGCCGCGCATGGCGCGTGGTGTCAGAGTTTCGACGTCGCCACCCGCAGGCACGACATCATTGCCGGCGCGGACGCCGATCGCATCGCGACCTGGATTGCGAAGCGCATCAGGAAGCGCAAGCGCGGCCCGGGCGATTTCCTGCTGCTGACCAATCGCAAGGCGGCACTGCAGGTCTATGCGCGCGCGCTGGAGGCGCGTGACGTGCCGGTCGAGGTGAGCGGCTCGGCTGTCGGGCTGGAGGAAGAGCTGCACGAGCTGGTCATCCTGCTCGAAGCGCTGAGCGATCCGGCCGATCCGACGCTCACGGTCGCGGTGCTGCTCGGTCTGTTCTTCGGCCTCGATCACGAGCAGCTGCTGCTGCACAAGCTGGCGCGCGGCACCTTCCATTTCCTGGATGAGCAGATTCTGCCGGACACGCCGGTGGTCACCGCGCTGAGACAGCTGCGCCAGTGGTGGCAGCTCGCGCGCCGCGAGCCGGCGGACGTTGCGATTCCGCGCATCGTCGAAGACATCGGGCTGCTGCCGCACGCCGCGGGCGGTGATCTGGGCGCGACGCGGGCGGGCGCGCTGCTGTTCGCGCTCGATGCGGTGCGCGCCGCCGGCATGGCGGGCGACACGTCGTTGCGCGCGGCGATCGAAGCGATTCGGGTCGCGACTGAGGCGGCCGAAGCCGAAGCGCCGCTGGAGCCCGGCCGCTCGGACGTGGTGCGGGTGATGAACGTGCACAAGGCCAAAGGACTCGAGGCGCCGGTCGTGATCCTCGCTTTTCCGACCGGCGAATGGCAGGGCACGCCGGCCATTCACGTCGAGCGGCCGGCAACCGGCAAGGCGATCGGCTACGTTCGGGTCGAGGAGCGCGCCGAGGCGTTCGCGATGCGCACGCTCGCGCAGCCGCTGGACTGGCCGGCGCGTGCGGCCGCCGAGGCGGAGTACGAG
>JBQTJO010000242.1:0-3519 GCA_052387015.1 Gemmatimonadota bacterium | reverse complement strand
GCGAAGGCAAAGCGGATGAGCTGAAGGAGTCCGTCAAGGACTCGCGCGCCAGCCTCGTCATCTTCGACGAAGAGCTCAGTCACGCGCAGGGCAAGAACCTCGAGGACTACGTCGGCACCCGCGTCATGGACCGCGCCGAGCTGATCCTCGACATCTTTGCGACGCGCGCGCGCTCGGCGGAAGCGCAGATGCAGGTGGAGCTGGCGCAGTTGCAGTACATGCTGCCGCGTCTGAAACTCATGTGGACTCACTTGTCGCGCATCCGCGGCGGCATCGGCTTGCGCGGGCCCGGCGAAACCCAGCTCGAGACCGACCGCCGCCTGATCAGTCGCCGCATCCGCGACCTGCGCGATAAGCTGGAAACCGTCGCACAGCGGCGCGCCACTCAGCGCAAGGCGCGCGGTCGCGAGCTGCGCGCCGCGCTGGTCGGCTACACCAACGCCGGCAAGTCGTCGATCCTGCGCGCACTGTCGGGCGCCGACGTGCTGGTCGAGGACCGGCTGTTTGCGACGCTGGACCCTGCGACCCGCGTGGTGGAAATCGCGCCCGGCGCGCGCGTGCTGCTCACCGACACGGTCGGCTTCATTCGCAAGCTGCCGCACCATCTGGTCGCGTCCTTCCGCGCGACGCTCGAGGAAGCCACCAACGCCGATGTCCTGCTGCACATCATCGATGCCTCGCATCGCGGTGTGGACGAGCACAAGGAAGTGGTCGAGGATGTGTTGCGCGATCTCGGCGTGGATGCCGGGCGCGCGATCCTCGTCTTCAACAAGATCGATCTGCTGACGCACAGCGAGGAGGAGGCTTTCCGGCAGCGCGCGCGCGCCATCTATCAGCAGCGCTCGATTTTCGTTTCGGCGGTCGAGGAGAAGGGGCTGCTCGAACTGCGCGCGCTGCTGCACGACGAGCTGCGCGCATTGCGCCCCGAAGTGCACGTCCTCATTCCCGCCGCGGACGGCGAGACGCTCGCAGCGGTCTACCGCGAAGGCGAAGTCGTGCGGCGCGACGACGTGGCTGGCCGCATCGAGCTGATCGCACGCCTGCCGGTGCCGCTGCTCGGCAAGCTGCAGCGCCGCGCTGGCGTCGTCGTCTTTCTCGAGGACGGACCGATCACCGAAGTCACGGAATGAACATCGTCATCGTCGGGCCCGGCCGCATGGGACTCGCGCTCGGCGCCGCGTTTCGCAAAGCCGACGCCGTCGAGCGGCTCGTCTACTACGGCCGCGCGATCGAAGCGCCGCCGCATCCGATGTTCGACGGGCCCGCCGCCGCCGAGTATCGCGTCGGCCCGCATCCGCTGCCGCCCGGCACGTCGGTCGTGATTCTGGCGGTGCCCGATTCCGCGTTGCCCGAAGTCGCCTACGACCTGGCCGCCTTCGGACCACCGCCACCCGCGTGCATCGCACTGCATTTGGCCGGCGCGATCTCGACCGACGTGCTCGCGCCGCTGTATGCGCAGGGCTACGTGGTCGGGTCGATGCATCCGCTTCAGGCCATCGCGGATGCCTGGCATTCCGGCGATCGCCTGTTCGGCTCCGCCTACGCGCTCGCCGGCGAGCCGGAAGCGATCGGCCTCGCGCGCCGCCTGGTCGCCGCGCTGGACGGGCTGCCCCTCATCATCGCGCCGAACCAGCGGCAGATCTACCACGCGTCGGCGGTCGTGGCATCGAATTATCTGATCGCGCTGCTCGCCTTCGCGGTACGCCTCATGATGCAGGCAGGCGTGAGCGAAGCCGATGCGCTGGCCGCGCTGCTGCCGCTCGTGCACGGCACGCTCGAGAACCTGGAACAGCTCGGTGTCGGCGCCGCGCTGACCGGACCCATCGCGCGCGGCGATGCCGACACCATCCGTCTTCACCTCGCGAGGTTGTCCGAGTCCGAGCGCGCGCTATATTGCGGCCTCGGCCGTGAGCTGCTGAGGGTCGCCCGCGCCGCCGGCCTCGATCCGGCGAAAGCAGCCGATATCGAGCAATTAATCGGAACCGATGCGTCTCCATATCAACATTGACCACGTCGCGACGGTGCGACAGGCGCGCCGCACTGATGAGCCGGACCCGGTGCGCGCGGCCGTGCTCGCCGAGCTGGGCGGCGCCGACGCGATCACCGTGCACTTGCGCGAGGATCGCCGTCACATCCAGGATCGCGACGTGCACCTGCTGATGCAGACGGTGCGCACCGGCGTGAATCTCGAGCTGGCCGCCGGCAGCGACGTGGTCGCGATCGCGGTCGCGCTGCTTCCGATGACGGCGACGCTGGTGCCCGAGCGGCGCGAGGAGATCACGACCGAGGGCGGGCTCGAAGTCCGTAACAATCGGGCTCTGGCCGACGCCGTGAGTCGGCTGCGCGGTGCCGGCATTCGTACATCGCTGTTTATTGATCCCAACGAGGACACGGTCCGCGCGGCCGCCGATTGCGGCGTCGAAGCCATCGAGCTACACACCGGCGAATTCGCCGAGCGCTTCAAGCAGCTGCATCACGACGGCCGAGCGGCCGTGCAGCAGGAAGTCGAGCGACTGCGCAGCGCCGCCGCGCTCGGCCGTTCACTCGGTCTCGCCGTGCACGCCGGCCACGGCCTGACCTACGAGAATGTGACGCACGTCGCCGGCATCGCCGAAATCGAAGAGCTGAACATCGGACACAGCGTGGTGAGCCGTGCTCTGTTTTGCGGAATGGAGCGCGCCGTGCGCGAGCTGAAAGACATTATCACACGGGCGAGAACCCATGTCTACACTGCGTGAATTCTTTACGACCGAAGCTGCCGAGGTGCTCGGCCAGCTGACCAAACTCGTGCAGCGCCTCGACGCGGGAGCCGGCGAGCACGCCGAGCTGCAGCGCCACAGCAGAACCTTGCGCGGCAGCGCGCAGATGGCGCGCGAGGATCGCGTGTACAGGGCCGCGCTCGGCCTGGAAGCGGCCGCGCGTCAGGTCGCGAGCGGCGCCGTCCAATGGACCGAGGATCTCAGCGCGCGCATCCGCCGCACCCTGGAGGACATCGACGCACTGGTCAAAGGCGGCGAGCCGGATGATGAGGCCGATGGTCGCGTGCGACGCACGCTGGAGCGCTGGAAGGAAGCCGGCGTGCCACTGCCGGAAGAAGGCATGGCGCCGCAGGGCGCCGCACAGGTCAGTGAAGCGAGTCGGCAGTTCCGGCAGTTCGCCGCGCACGAAGTCGCCGGCATCATCGCCGAGATGGAGATCAGCCTCGAGACGCTCGCCAGCGATGCGCGCAATCGCGATCCGCTCAAGGCCATCCTGCGCCGCCAGCGTGCGCTGCTCGGCGCGGCTCGCCTCGATGAGGTCAGCGTGGTCGCCGAAGCGCTGCGCGCGACCGAAGACATGACGCGCGTGATCGCGAAGCTGAACGCGCCGGTGAAGGAGGAATGGCTCGCCGTCTTCCGCGCCGCCCGCGATGTGCTGAAGGCCGCGCTCGAGCCGCTCCAGAAAGGCGAAACCCCCGGACCGACGCCCGCCCTCAGCCAGCTCAGAGTGATGAGGCAGGAACTGCTGGACCGCTACGGC
>JBQTJO010000241.1:0-2511 GCA_052387015.1 Gemmatimonadota bacterium | reverse complement strand
GAGGCGCTTCGGTGAGGCGCTACGGAGAGGCGCAGTTCCGTAGCGCAGTCCCGTAGCGCAGTTCCGTAGCGCAGTCCCGTAGCGCATTTCGGTTTACCGCTCCGTGTAGTACCGCTTCAACCAGCGGCTCAGGCCGTCCAGCCCCGGAAAGAGCACCCGCTCACTGATGTTGGCCTGATCGAGCTTGTCACGTACTTCCCACTTCAGCTCGGCCGGAATGATGATGCGGCGGTATACGGTATCGTGCCGCGCGAGCCAGTCGTGCAGCACCGCTTCGGGGTGCGACATGATCGAGAACAGCGCCGACTGGTTGACAATGCGGTCGTTCACCGACGGTGGCTCGAGAAACGTGACGAACGGCTCGGGCGACAGCGCGTCGAATTCTTCCAGTGTTGCCGCTACGCGCGAGAGCATGTGGCCGGTGAAGACGTCGGACCCCTCCTCTTCGAGCAACGCCCGCAGCGGCCGCGGCAGGCGCCGATTCGTCTCCATGAAGCTGACCACCCAGACCTCGCCATCGTGCCCGTAGGTCTCGAGGTCGGCCGTGACGAAATGCAGCGCCACGTACGGCGAGTAGGTCCAGTCCAGCAGCCGGGTGGGCAGGCCGTGGTGTTGCGCGAGGGCCAGCCAGTTCCAGAGCGACTCGTCGCCCACGAAGCTTCGATGCGCGTATTTGCGGAAGTTGCGGATCAGGTGCTTCTCACGCTCGGCGAAGCGGCCGCCGATATGGCTGAGGCTGGTGTGCAGACCGGTTCCGGTGCGGGCGGAGCCGCGGAACGCGCCGCTCGCGCGGAAGCGCTTCAGCTGCTCGTTCCAGGAGCCCGCGAAGAGGAGCTCCTGCAGCTCCGTCCAGCTGCCGGCGACTAGGGGGCCCGGTTTCACTGTTCAGTACCTACCGTTTTGCGCATGCCCTTAAAGCTAGCGAAACCTTGCATTTAACGTCACGGCTCAAATCGGGTGTCTTCCCCAGGCCCATCGCAACGCAGGCGCGAATAACTGAACCGGTAGCTACTGAACAGTGAAACCAGGCCCCTCCCTTGACATCCTACCTTTCCGGCCCGAGCTTGGAAACATGCGTAGCGCCTACTACTTCGGCTTTTTTGGCTTTACCGCCTCCCACACGGGCTGCGGCCGGAGACGAGTGCGCTAAGCGCAACCAGCTTCTCGGCAACCAGGCGGCCCGTCAAAACGGGCCGCTTTTCTTTTTCCATAGCAGGAAGGCTCAAATCATGATCATCACCACCCGACCCGAGGTCACCGAAGCCGAGCTCGACGGTATCCGCGAGCGCGTCGAGGCTCTCGGGCTGCGCACGCACCTGATTCGCGGTGAGACGCGCACCATCATCGGCTGTATTGGTGAGGACGCGATCCTCGCAGATCACGCGCTCCTCACCTGGCCGGGCGTCGAATCGGTCACCCCCGTCCTCAAGCCCTATAAGCTCGCCTCCATGGAGTTCGCGCACGGGCCCAGCGTCATCCGCATCGGCGATCGCGCGAATTGCGCAGTCGGTGGCCGCGACCTGGCCGTCATTGCGGGGCCGTGCTCGGTGGAAGGTCGCGACATGCTGAGCGACACCGCACGGGCCGTGCGCGCAGCTGGCGCGGTCATGCTGCGCGGCGGCGCCTTCAAGCCGCGTACCTCGCCGTATGCCTTCCAGGGGCTCGGCCTCGAAGCGCTCCGCCTCCTTGCCGAGGTGCGCGCCGAAACCGGGCTGCCGGTCGTCACCGAAGTCATGGACACGCGGCAGGTCGATGTGGTCGCCGAGCACGCCGATGTCATTCAGATCGGTGCGCGCAACATGCAGAACTTCGCGCTGCTCTCCGAGGTCGGGCGCGTGCAGCGGCCGGTCCTGCTGAAGCGCGGGCTCTCGGCCACCGTGAAGGAGCTGCTCATGGCGGCCGAGTACATCATGGCGCAGGGCAATCGCGATGTCATTCTCTGCGAGCGCGGCATTCGCACCTTCGAGACCGCGACCCGCAACACGCTCGATGTCGCGGCCGTCGCCGTGTTGAAGCGCGAGACGCACCTGCCCGTCATCGTGGATCCCAGCCACGCGGCCGGCGCGGCTGCGCTCGTCGCGCCGCTCGCGATGTCCGCTATTGCGGTCGGCGCCGACGGCCTGATCGTCGAAGTGCATCCGTGTCCCGAGGAAGCCTTGTCGGATGGCGATCAATCACTTTCGCCGACCGCGTTCGCCACGTTGATGGCACAGCTCGCGCCCTTTGCCGCGGCCGCCGGTCGCGGCATTGCCAACCCCAGCCGCGACGCCGAGGAGGTTGCTGCATGATGGAGCAGGGACGCGCCGCGGACGGCGATCTCACGCGTTTGCGCGACGAGATCGAACGCATCGATCGCGAGCTCGTCGGTCTCATTGCGGAGCGCGTGAGACTGGCGCGCGCGGTGGGCGCCGTGAAGCGCTCGGCCGGCCTGCCTACGCTCGATCCCGCGCGCGAGGCCAACATCATCCGCCGTTCCGGTCATCTTGCGCGCGAGGCCGGTCTGGCCGAAGA
>JBQTJO010000240.1:0-6294 GCA_052387015.1 Gemmatimonadota bacterium | reverse complement strand
GCAACTGTCAGCTTATCGTGCCGTGTCCAGTCTAGCGGTTCAGCCGTCACCAACACATGGCGAAAACGGTCAAAGCCGACCGCGTTCTGCACTCCCTGCTCCGCACAGTGCGAGAGGCGGCAGGCCTCACACAAAACGGGCTCGCGAAGAAACTCGGCAAGCCGCAATCGTTCGTCAGCAAGTACGAGTCTGGCGAGCGGCGGCTTGACATCCTCGAACTGCACGCCGTTTGCGAAGCCTGCGACATCTCCCTCGCCGAATTTGCCAAGCAGCTCGAAGCGGCATTGGACGACTGAATGCTGCCAAGCCGCCGCTTCGTCAACCAACCCAAAGCTTTCTGGGCAAACGTTCGGTCGATCAGCCAGACCATCGGCTATGTGTCGGGGCAGCAGGTGCGTGCTTATTCGCTGGCCGACATGCAAGCGGCTATGGACCGCCTTCGATTGAGCCGTTCACACATAGTGAACAACGGCGCGGCGACTCCGCTCGGCGAAACACTCGTAGCGTATTTCCAACACCGCGCCGAAGCGATTAACGCGTACATTCAGCCACAGTTGATGGACTTCATGCAGGCGAAGACGTTGTTCGATCAACTTCATCGCGAATGTGCCCCGCGCTGTCCACTGCCGCGCAATAAGCAAAAGGGCGAGAAAGCTGGACCGGCATACCTGACTGGCATCGTTAACATGCTCGTCGAGAAGCACTCCGAAGGATACCCGGTCAATTACGATCCGCTGGAGCTGACGACTGTCACCTACAATCGCGCGCCGTTGCGCACGCTCGCGCGCCGAGTAGACGGTGCATTCCCGGCGCCGGTGAATCCAATCGGCATTTGGAGATCAAGGAATACTACCACACGACAACGTTCGGCAGCCGAATTGCTGACGGCGTATACGAAACGCTGCTCGACGGCATGGAGCTCGAAGAGCTTCGCCAGAACGAAAACGTTCACGTGCGGCACTTGTTGATTCTGGACGCGCGTGACACATGGTGGTCCTCCGGTGGGCGGCCGTACCTCTGTCGCATTGTGGACATGCTGCACATGGGTTACGTGGATGAAGTGCTGTTCGGTCGCGAAGTGGTTGAACGACTTCCGGCTATCATGGCAGAGTGGGTCCGGCTGCATCGTGAACGCGAATAGCTTGCGGAGTCGCGCCTAACCCGCGCCCAGCTAACTGCAGCACAGCCTATACCCTGTCCGTACCCGTCAACGGCAGCACGGTAAGCTGTGCGGTGTCGGCAACTTCCGCGGCTGAGCCAATAATGAGTGTCGAACCGGCACCGAGCGCCCGAGCAACCCCTTCAGAATCGACGGTAGCCACATTGGCGTTGGTCGAGCGCCAATGGACTTGCTCAGCATTTCCGGAGGTGACCGTACGGAACCGCGCAGTTTGTCCGACTGCGATGCTTGTGTCGGCTGGTGCGATTGCAATCGTCACTGGCTCCGGGTCTGCAATGCGCTTTTCATCGCATGCAGACGTGATACCGATGACAAATGGTAGCGTGAACGCCCTCGTAATCAGGACCGCCACAGCACGCAGATAACGATTGAACGCATCGACAGCTCCTAATTAACGTGGAATGCCAAATATACTGTCAATTTTTGTCACGGCAACTCGCAAGAGTCGTGCAGTGCGCGTTGGTTCTACGCACTCATCGCACTCATCGCCTTGACCCGTGAAACTTCCTTGGCTTGCACCTCGTAAAGGCACGGGTCACCGCTGTTCGTCCTATACCGCAGCTCGAGAGCCTCACCTATGAAACCGTTTGGATTGGCCCTGGCCTTATCGCTGATAGCTGCGCCGGCCATGGCCCAGACCCCCGCCGGCCCGGCCGCGCAGGGTGCGCCCGCGATCGGCGAGATTCGTGGCAGCGTCGTCGACGCGGAGAGCAATGCGCCGATCGCCTCGGCATCCGTGACGGTGCGCAACGCCGCCGACTCCGCGCTGGTCACCGGCGCGATCGTGAGCCAGGACGGCACGTTCCGCATCGAGGGACTGCGCCCCGGCTCGTATTACCTGCGCTTCACCATGATCGGCTACGCCTCGCAGAACTCGCCGGCGCTCACCATCACGCAGGCGGCGCCGCGCGTGACGGCGGGCAGCGTGAAGCTGACGCGCAGCGCGGTCGAGCTGGCGGCGGTGGAAGCGACCGCCGAGCGCCAGATCGTGATCGCGCCCGATCGTAACAGCTACCGCACCAGGGACGTCGCGCCGGCCGCCGCGAATGCGAGCGACGTGCTCGAGAACGTGCCGTCGGTGCAGGTGGATGCAGACGGCAAAGTCAGTCTGCGCGGCAACGAGAACGTGGTCGTGCAGATCAACGGCCGGCCGACGCCGATTCGCGGTGCACAGCTCGCCGGCTACCTGAAGCAGCTGCCGGCCAACACGATCGAGCGCGTGGAAGTGATCCCGAATCCTTCCGCGAAGCAGGATCCGGAGGGCATGGCCGGGATCATCAACATCGTCATGAAGCAGGGTGTCGACCTCGGGCGCAGCGGCGGCTTCACGTTGCTGGGATCGAGCAACGACCGCTACATGTTCGCCGGCAATCTCGGCTACCAGGCGGGCAAGGTTGCTGCGTTCCTGACCTACGGTTTCAACAGTGACGACCGGAAGTACTTCGGCGTCAACGACCGTACGCGTCTCGGCCCGTCACGCACGCCGACGTCCTTCACCTTGCAGGACCTCGATGGCCATGATGGCAATCAGGGCCATAATGTCGGCCTGAATCTCGATTACAGCTTCACGCCCGGGAACGTTCTGTCGACCACGCTGCAGCTGAACCGTCGCTTCGCGGAGCAGGGCTCGCTGAGTGACTACACCGAGCAGGACCGCGAGCACAACACGCTCGACAGCTACGAGCGCGTGCGTGATGGCGAGAACGACAACTGGCTGGCCGACGTCGCGCTCGCCTTCAAGCGCACCATCACGCCGCAGCACGAGCTGTCAGTGGAGACGCGCTTCAACCATCAGGCCGATGACGAGTTCACGGCGCTCTGGCGGCAGGCGTCCGGCGGCGCGGCCACGCAGAAGGAGATCGAGAACAACACCACCGATGCAGCGACGCGGCAGTTCACGGCGCAGCTCGACTACACGCGCCAGCTGAACGACAAGACGAAGCTCGAGACCGGCTACAAGGGCAACGCGCGCCTGATCGATCGCGACTACGTCGCACTGAAGGACGAGACCGGCGGCGGCAGCTTCGTGCGCGGCCCCTCGAGCAATGCGCTGGAGTTCGACGAGACCGTGAACGCCGTCTACGCGGTGCTGAGCCATGCGGCGAGCAAGAAAGTCGATCTACAGGGCGGGCTGCGTGCCGAGTATGCGAATCGCGAGTTCTCGCTCACGAGCGAGACCTTCCCGTACGACTACTGGAGTCTGTTCCCGAGTGGCATTATCAACTGGAAGCTGAACGACAAGTCGCAGGCGAAGGTCAGCTACTCGCGCCGCATTCGCAGGCCGGGCACGCAGGAGCTGAATCCGTTTCCCGTCTATTTCGACCAGCACAACGTGTTCATGGGCAATCCGCGCCTGAATCCCGAGTACACGAATGCCTTCGAGCTGAGTTATCAGCGCTCGGGCTCGCTCGGCACGCTCCAGTTCTCGCCGTTCTACCGCAAGACATCGGATATCATCCGGGTGCGCGTGAACACGGCCGACACGCTCGATGGTCGCGAGATCACGTCGGTCAGCTTCCAGAACCTCGAGCACGGCTCGTCCTGGGGTGCGGATCTGAACGGTCAGTTCCGCGTCAACCCGAAGTTCAGCGGCCTCGCTGCGTTGAACGTGTTCAAGATGGTGACGGACGGCGGCAGCACGTCCGCCCTGCAGTCGAACGCGGTGAGCTGGACCGCGCGCGCGAACCTGACGTGGGTCGTGATGCCGACGACGACGCTGCTGGCGAACGCGTTCTACCGCGCGCCGATGGAGTTCGAGGATGGCAAGTTCTCGAGCTTCAAGAACATGGGCTTCTCGGTTCGTCAGAAGCTGCAGGCTGACAAGCTGGTCGCCACGCTGCGCGTGCAGGATCCGTTCAAGTGGACCCGGTTCGTGGTGGAAGTCGGCGACGACAACCTGATCCAGCTGACCGATCGCGAATTCAATGCGCGCGGCGTGTTCCTGAGTCTGCAGTACACGTTCGGTCAGACGCCGCGGCTGCGGCAGCGCCGGCAGGAGGAGCAGGCGCCGGCGAGCACTCCATTCGGATCATGACGCTGCCGATAGTGCGATAAGAGAGATGAGAGCGATGTGAGCGATAAGAGGGGTGGTGTCACTCGCTCTCATCGCTCAAATCGCTCTTATCACTCTCATCGCTAAATATCGCTCTCATCGCAAAGTAAGTCCGTATTTCACCCGAAACTCCGCCGCTCCCGCCTCGACACACTGCTCCTGCACATCCGGCGTACTGACGTAGCACATCAGAAAGCCTTCCGGCGCGGTGTAGACGAAGAGATCGATGCCGCCGTTCTTCCTGACGACCAATTTCATGAAACCGGGCTCGAGACTGCGGTACAGCATGCCTTCCGTGTGCCCCACAGTCGATGACTTGCTGCCGGCGCCGCTCACGATCATGTAGCGCGGCTCGGTCTCGTCGACGGCGCGCAGCACCTGGAGCGCGTGGTCGTGCCCGCCCGCGAAAAGGAGGGGCGGACCGGTCACGCGAAAGATGGCGTCCAGCCGGTCGAGCAGATCGCGATACGGCAGCGAATTCAGGTCCTGGAGCGCGGCGCCGGACTTGTTGAGCAGCCAGCGCACGCCGAACGCCTTCCAGAACGAGGTGAGCCCGCCGTGCGCGCTGGCCGAGCGCATTGGATGGTGCGCGCCGATCACGATGTTGCGGCCGTCCGCATCCAGCATCGCGGCCTGCAGCCGCTCCATCGTGCGCTGCTTCTCCGCCGCATCCGCGGAGAGCAGCCACCACGCGGTATCGATCAGCAGA
Source organism: Gemmatimonadota bacterium (assembly GCA_052387015.1). Lineage (GTDB taxonomy): Bacteria > Gemmatimonadota > Gemmatimonadetes > Longimicrobiales > RSA9 > CBJLQC01. Next base: position 1,353 of record JBQTJO010000240.1, on the reverse strand, counting down.
ATGCGCAGCTGCCTGCCGATATCGACGATGCCCGGACCGGGCGTCGCATCGGGCGGCAGCAGGCGGACGTGGGTGCCGGCCGCGCGACGTCGCGCAAGAAACTCCTCCTGGTTTTTGATGCGATGACGCCCTTCCGCGCCGGGTTCGTTGCCCCAGTCGTGATTGCCGGCGATGAAGGCGCCGAACGCCTTGTAGCGTCTGGCTTCCGGCCCCGCGAAAATGCGCACCTGTGTCTCGAGATGCGCGGAGTCCTGCGGCCATTCCTCTTCGGTCGGATCGTGCAGCCCGGCCGGGTAAATGTTGTCGCCGAGGAACAGCACCGCGACGGCCGAGTCCCGGCCGAGTGCGCGCGCCCACCATGCCACGTCGCGCGCCAGCCGGCGCGGCATCGGGCTGCGCTCCCAGAGCGATGCACCCATGTCGCCGACAATGAAGACGACGCTTTCGACAGCGGGCGGCAGCGCCTCGGCCACGAAGCTGGTTGGCAGCTTCGGCAATTCCTTCCTGCCGCACGCGGCGAGCGCCGCGCACACGAGGATCGGAGCGATTCGTCTCACTAATGGCATTGCGCTAGAGTGGTATTCGGATGGTGAGTGGCACGACCGTCGTGGCCTTCCTGAACGGGTTCATCTTCTCGTTGGGTACAAAGACGCCCAAAGTCGAGCCGATCGCCATGCCGAGGCCGGCGCCGATCGCGCCGCCGGCCCATTTGCCTTCCGGTCGATCGGACACTTGCTGGCCGATGATGAAGCCGAGCGTGCCGCCGGCCAGCGTGCCGGCCGAGCCGTAGACGAAGCCGGTCATCAGGCGATCGGGGTCCCAGATGCCGAGCGCCGTGCCGGTGGAGGCGCCGATCAGAACCGGCAGCCCCTTCCAGTCCATCAGGTCCTGCGCCTCGTGCAGGTAATGGCCGGCCTGCGCGCGCGCGACTACAATGCTGAGCGAGATGTAGCCGCCGCTGAGCGTGCCTGCGATCGCGCCGAATGGGCCGGTTATTGCGCGCTGCGCATGGGCGGCGCGGCCGCCGGCCAGCAGCACGAGAAAAACGAGGACGAAAACGGACCTGTTTGCCATGTCAGGTTCCGCCGCTATCGCAAACATTGTGCAAAGCACCCAAGTGCCTGTGAGCGCCAACCTTGCAGGCCAGAAAGGAAGAGCGAATGTCAGAGCACGTTTACAAGACTGTCGAGCTGACGGGATCCTCCGCCGATGGTGTGGAGGCGGCGGTGCGCAACGCGATCGCGCGCGCGGGTAAGACCGTTCGCAACATGCGCTGGTTCGAGGTGTGCGAGACACGCGGCCACATCGATGGCGAACGCGTGGCTCACTGGCAGGTCACGCTGAAGGTGGGTT
>JBQTJO010000239.1:0-8177 GCA_052387015.1 Gemmatimonadota bacterium | reverse complement strand
TGCAGCCCGCCCAGCTCGTGCACCACCTCGTGACCGGGACGCAGGAAGAGGTGATACGTGTTGGACAGCATGATCTCGGCGCCGGTGTCCAGCACTTCCTGCGGCGAGAGCGTCTTGACGGTGGCCTGCGTGCCGACCGGCATGAAGACCGGTGTATTGACGACGCCGTGCGGCAGCATCAGCTGCCCAGCTCTCGCAGCGCCCTCGCGCGCAGATACTTCGAACTCGAACATCAGAGCAGGACCATCGCGTCGCCATAGGAATAGAAGCGATAGTCGCCGGCAATGGCTTCGCGATACGCGCGCATCACGAAATTGTAACCGCCGAACGCCGCGACCAGCATCAGGAGCGTCGAGCGTGGCAGATGGAAGTTCGTGATCAGGCGGTCGACCGCCTTGAAGCGGTAGCCCGGCCGGATGAACAGCGCGGTCGAGCCCGCGCCCGCGTGCATCACGCCGTTCTCATCCGTGATCGACTCGAGCGTGCGCGTGACGGTCGTGCCGACCGCCCAGATCTTCCCGCCTTTCGCTCTTATCGCTCCCATCACTCTTATCGCCTCACCGCTGACGTAGTACTGCTCCTCGTGCATCACATGCAACTCGGGCTCTTCGACCTCCACGGGACGAAACGTGCCAACACCCACGTGCAGCACGATGCGCACGAGCGTAACGCCCTTCGCCTCGATGCGCTTCAGCAATTCGTCGGTAAAGTGAAGGCCCGCGGTAGGAGCAGCAACCGAGCCTTCCGCACGCGCGTAGACCGTCTGGTAGCGCTCGCGGTCGACGTCTTCCGCGGCGCGCTCCATGTAGGGCGGCAGCGGCAGTTTCCCGTAACGCTGCAGCGCTTCGTGCACCGGCAGCGGCGTGTGCAGCCGAACGATGCGGCTGCCATCCGGTGTGGACTCGACAATCTCGACCTCGAGATCATCAGCGATGAACACACGCTTTCCGGCTTTCAACTTTGCGCCGGGCCGCACCAACGCCCGCCACACCGCCGCCCCCGCCACCGCCTCCGCCTCCGGCTGCAGCAGCAGCACCTCGGCTTCGGCGCCGCTCTCGCGCCTGCCGAGCAAACGCGCGGGGAAGACGCGCGTCTCGTTCAGCACCAGCGCATCGCCGGGCTGGATGTATTCGACGATGTCGCTGAAACGACGATGCTCGATCGCGCCGGTCGCGCGGTCGAGCACCATGAGCCTGCTCTCATCGCGCCGCTCGGCCGGATAACGTGCGATCCGGTCGCGCGGCAGCTCGTAATCGAACGCGGAAGTCGGGTATCGGTCCTCAGGCCTCCGGCTCACCGGCGGCGCCAGCCCGTTAAGGGCGCGCGGCCTCCGGGCCGCTGCGCTCAGGTTGTTCTGGGGCGCCGACCAGCCGCCCCTCTTCCACGATCTCCCGCACCTCACGAATGCGGTCGAGCCGCACCCACAGATCTTCGCCACCCGCACGATTGACGCGCCAGTGCGCGACGTAATTCATGACCGCGGTCTCGAACGGATGCGTCGTCGCATCATTGCGATGCTCGAAATGGTGGCACACCATGCCGAGGTCGACCGCGAGCTGCTTCTCCAGCGTGCGCAGCACGACCAGGCGCGTGTACGCCTCGTTCGCGGCGGCCTCCTCGAGCGCGGCCAGCATGCGCCGCTGTGAGTTGCCATGCTCGCCGAAGCGGGCGGCCAGCAGCCCGGCGTCTCCTTTGGTTAAGCTAATGATTTCCACGGCTCTTCTGTTTGGCGATCATGCGATGAGAGTGATGGGCGATCAGAGCGATGAGAGTGATAGGAGCGATGAGAGCGCCCGATGAGAGCGATGGTTTGCGCTCTTATCGCTCTTATCGCTCTCATCGCTCTCATCGCTCTCATCGCTCTTATCTCTCTTATCGCTCGATGCATTCACCCCTCGAATAGATTGACTTGTGCTTCCGGCACGCCGATGCGCGAGGCGGGCAGCGCGTAACCGAAACGCGCGAACGCGCGATTGGTAGCCTGCCGGCCGCGCGGCGTGCGCATCAGGAAGCCGTTCTGAATCAGAAACGGCTCGTACACCTCCTCCAGTGTGCCGGCGTCCTCGCCTACCGCAACGGCCAGCGTATTCAAGCCGACCGGTCCGCCCTCGAAGTGTTCGATCAGCGTCTTCAGCACGCGCGCGTCCATCTCGTCGAGGCCGTACTCGTCGACGTCGAGCATCAGCAGCGCCTCGTCCGCGACATCCTTCGTGATGACACCGGCCGCGCGCACCTGCGCGAAGTCGCGTACGCGCCGGAGCAGCCGGTTCGCCACGCGCGGCGTGCCGCGCGAGCGGCGCGCGATCTCGAGCGCGCCTTCCGCCGTGCACTGCACGCCCAGACTGTCCGCGCTGCGCTGCACGATGATGGTCAGGTCTTCCGTCGAGTAGTAGTTCAGCCGCTGGATGATGCCGAAGCGGGCGCGCATGGGGGGAGTGAGGAGGCCGAAGCGCGTGGTCGCACCGATCAGCGTGAAGCGCTCGATCGGCATGTTCACGGTCTGCGCGCGCGGACCCTCCGACAGCCGGATATCGATGCGGTAGTCCTCCATCGCGGGATACAGGAACTCCTCGATGACCGGCCGCAGGCGGTGGATCTCGTCAATGAAAAGGATGTCGTTCTCGCGCAGATTGGTCAGAATGCCGACCAGGTCGCCCGGCTTCTCGAGCACCGGCCCCGAGGTGGTCTTGATGTTGACGCCCAGCTCGCGCGCCATCAGGATCGCGAGCGTCGTCTTGCCGAGCCCCGGAGGCCCGTGAAACAGCGTGTGGTCGAGCGGCTCGCGCCGGCCCAGCGCCGCGTCGATCGCGATGCGGAGACTGTCCTTGACCTTCGGCTGGCCGATGAACTCGCCGAGCCGCTGCGGCCTGAGTGACAGCTCGACGACGCTCTCGTCGGCGAGGACTTCCGGGGTCGTGATTTCCGATCTCATCATGGCGCGAAATATAGCCCGGCGAACTTTTCTTTAACAATCAGTGTATTTTCCGCCGGACTCGCCTGGAGGCATCCGACAATGGCCAATGGAATACTGCGCAGCACCACGCTGATTGTGACCGCGCTCCTGCCGCTCGCCTGCGGCGGCAAGCAGGTCAGCCGCATCGATCCGACGTCGGTGACGGATCTGTCCGGCCGCTGGAACGACACCGATTCGCGGCTGGTCGCGAATCAGCTGATCGAGCAAAGCCTGACCGCCGAGTGGGCGCGCAGGTATGCCGAATCGCACGGCGGCGAGGCGCCGGCCGTCCTGATCGGCGACTTCCGCAACCGCACGCTCGAGCACATCGCGACCGGCACCTTCGCTCGCGACCTGGAGCGCGCCTTCATCAACTCGGGCGCGGTACGCGTCGTCGCGAGCGGCGAAGAGCGCGCCGACCTGCGCGCCGAGCGCGCGGATCAGCAGGAAAACGCGCGCGCCGAAAGCCGCGCCAGGATGGCGCAGGAGCTGGGCGCGAAGTACATGCTACAGGGCACGATCGAAGCGATCGAGGACGAAGAGGGGCGCGAGAAGGTCGTGTTCTATCAGGTCGATGCGACGCTGGTCGATCTGGAGTCGAACCTGAAGGTCTGGTCGGGACAGCAGAAGATCAAGAAGTATATCGAGCGGCCGAGATTGCGATTCTAGCGATGAGAGCGATCAGAGGGATGAGAGCGATGAGAGCGTGTTGTCGTCGCTCTTATCGCTCACATTGCTCCTATCTCTCTAATCGCTAGCGGCGGCTTCAGCCGCCTCCGGCTCCGCCGCCGCTTGCACAGCCAGCTCCCACATCGCCTGCACCGCCGCCTGATTCAGGACGACGTCGCCCAGCGCGACATTCACTTCCTTCGGCGGCCGTCCACTCCTCAGCAGCAGCGCGCTGCGCACCGGAATGAATTGCGGCTGGGATTCCAGATAGTCGCTGAGCCGCTGGCCCTCGCCGATGCTCAGACCGGCGCGTACCAGCAGCCCCCCATCCAGCTGAATCTCGACCTCGCGCGGCTGATTCTGCGCCATCGCATTGATCAGCGCGATGTCATGGTCGAGCGCCGCGGCCCACAGGACCTGGTCGATCTTGAGGACGGAGTGCTTGATATGCTCGTTCGAGCTCGCCCATTTCGCCGCGCGCAGATTCACGTACTGCTTGCGATTCGCGAAGTACTGCGTAAGGGACTGACCCTCGGCGAGGCTGATCGTCGCCTCGACCATGCGGAAGTCCCGCAGGAATAGGCGCAGCCGCCTGACCGGCAGCTTCGTCTGATCCATCGCCATTCGTTATCCTTGTCCTGGGTACATCGGGGAGGCAGTCTTCCTATCATGCGCTCCCTACCCCGTGTGCGGCAAGGGGAACGTGACGGGAACTTAATCCAATCCGCATCTGTATTCAGAACCTGCACCATTTCCCGAGGAACGATCCCATGAAAGCGCGAATTCTGATTCCGGCCGTTTTCCTGCTGGCGGCCTGTGCGCCGAAGCGCATCCACGAAGAGCCGGTTCTGCGCAACGGCGACCGCGTGCAGCCGGCCGACGAAGTCGTGGCAGCCACGCGCGCGCAGAGCGCGCGCGACAACCGCGAGCTGGTCAAAGCGCGCGACGAGGCCGCGGCGCGTGCGCTCGCCGACTGCACGCCGGCCATCTGTCAGGCGATCGCGCGCGGCGAAGTCGCGCTCGGCATGACCGAGCCGCAGGTGCTCGCTGCCACGCACACGACCGACGGCGCCTGGAGCATCCGCGACGCCGGCGAAGCCGCGGTCATGGTGCCTGCGTCGCTGGAGCAAGCGCCGCGCGACGTGGCCGGCGAGCTGGCCATGCTCCAGTTCGCGAACGGCCGCGTCGCCTCTTACAGCTACCGCGAGGCGCAGGGCGTGCGCGTGGTCGCGCAGGCGCAGGATGCGACTACGACGGGCCGCGCGAACGCGCTGGCGGACATGCTGCTGCGCGAAGGCGACGATCTGGTCGCGCGCGGCGATTTCAACGGCGCGCTCAATCGCTATGACCGCGCGCAGGTGCTGCGCGCCGCCGATCCGCAGATCGATTACCGCATCGCCACCGTGCTCGACAAGCAGCTGCGCCCGATCGAGGCGCAGATCCGCTTCCGTCTCTTCCTGCACAAGCTGGAGCTGGAGAAGATTGCGGCGGTCGGCGCCGCGAACGCGCAGCTGGCCGCGGCGATCGCGCATGCGAAAGAGCGGATCATTGTATTGGAAAAGCGATAGTTGCGATAAGAGCGATAAGAGGGATTTGAGCGATAAGAGCGGGACACGATCGCTCTCATCGGGCGCTTTCATAGCTCCAATCGCTCTCATCACTCGTATCTCATCATCGCTGACTGGCTGCAGCCGTCTGCTCAGCTCCTACGACACCGGCCCTGACGGTCTGCCGCGCTCGGAGCGCCAATTCCGGCGTTATCTTGCCACAGGCCACGCCGATTCGGCGCTGCTCCAGCTCGCCGACCCGAAACGGAAGGACCAGCTGCCGGGCGATCCGCTGCTGCGCCTCCTGTTCGATGGGATGGCCGCGCACTACGCCGGCGATTACGAGCGCAGCGTCGCCGCATTCGATCAGGCTGCGCTGATCAGCGAGGACCGCGTCACCAAGAGCGTCTCACGGGCCACGCTGTCGGTCGTGGTCAACGATCTGTCCCGCGCCTACGAGCCGGGCCCGACCGAGCGGCTGCTGATCCCCTACTACGCCGCGCTCGGCTACGCGAAAGCCGGCAATTACGCGGAAGCCGCCGTCGAAGCGCGCAGACTGTCCGCGCTGCTTCAGCTGCTCCAGGACAAGGGCGAGGCGCCGGAGCCCGAGGCGCACGCGTTCTTCCGCTATTTCGCGGGCGCCATCTTCGAAGCGGCCGGCGAACACGAGGATGCGGCCGTCGCATACCGAAACGCCGCGCTGCTCGATAGCACATCGCTCTCATCACTCCCAGCGCTCTCATCCCTCTCATCGCAAGTTGTCATCCTGCTCGAACAAGGCTTCGCGCCGCATCGCGTGCAGGAGTCGCTGTTTCTGCCGCTCGCCGATTACGAGGTGCATCAGTTCGACGGTGATCGATCGGACGACGAGCGCAGCAGCGCGTCGTCGCAAATCGCGGAGCGCGTGCTGGCGTTCGCGAGTACCGCCGGCCCGCGCACGGGGCCGCCGCAGTCGCGTAATCTCTGGGTGCCGCCTCCGCGGGAGCGGGAGCGGGAACGGCAGCGGGATAGGAAGCACGAAGATCATTCGTACTTGCTGCGGCTCTCCTGGCCGGTGATGTATGAGCCGGCGCCGGCCGCGCCGCCCGATATTCGCATAGACTCGGTGTCGGCCACCGCATTCGAGAGCGTCAGCCTGGCTGATGCCGTACTGGGCGATTTCCGGCGCGAGCAGCCGGCGATCATCGCGCGCACGGTCGCGCGCGGCGTCGCCAAGTACGCGCTCACGAAATCGGCGGAGAAGAAGGCGGACGAGAAGAGCGACGCGCTGGGCGACGTGGTCGGCGCGCTCGCGAACATCGCCGGTGCGGTGACGGAGCAGGCGGACACGCGCTCGTGGCATCTGCTGCCGGCCTCGATCAGCATGGTGCGGCTGACGCTCACACCGGGTACGCATCGACTGCGCGTGAACGGCATCGATCTCGGCACCATCGAAGTCGCCGCCGGCCGGGTTAGCGTCGTCAGCCGGCGCATCTGGAATTAGAACTGCGCTACGGGACACGAATCTTGCAAGCTGACCTCCTGTGAACCGTTAGCAGGAGGTTTTTTTTATGCCCAGGGGTTGGAGCCGGAAAGACGAGCGCATGTACGAGCGCATCAGGCAGAGCTCGAAGGAACGTGGCCTGAGTGAAGACGAGGCGGAGGAAATCGCGGCCCGCACGGTGAACAAGGAGCGGCGCGAGGAAGGGCGCACGCCGAACGTACGTACGCAGGGCACCGGCAATCCGCGGCGCGGCTACGAGGAGCGCACCAGGGACGAGCTGGAGAATATCGCGCGCGAGCGCGGCATTCATGGCTACAGCAGGATGAAAAAGGACGAGCTGCTCGAGCGGCTGCGTCGCTAGCAGGTTGCCGAAAAACGGGCGGGTGGTTTGGGTGTAGCCCGTTTTTTTGGCAACCTGCTGGACCAGTCTAGTCTAAGTCTAGCAGGCTGCTGAAAAACGGGCCGCTATGGGTGAAGGCAGGGCGCTACGCGGACCGTCGCGGTTTTACAGCGTACTCTGCATAAACCTGCTGGGCCACCGGATCGTTCTAACCACAGGTTTATGCAGGATACGCTGTAAAACCGCACGGTCCGCGTAGCGCCCTGCCTTCACCCAAACTACTCGGCCGGTTTTTCAGCACCCTGCTAGTGGATGTCCACCGCAATGTGCCGCCACTCGCCCTGCCGGAACCGCACCACGCTCAGCATGCAGCGCGTGACGTGACCGGCCAGGATGGCGAGCCAGATATCGAGCGGATCGAGCCGGCCCGTCTGCTGGATCAGGAAGCAGATGCCGAGCGGCACGATGACCTGTGAGACGATCGAGATGTAGAGCGGGCTCTTGGTGTCACCGGTGCCCTGCAGCCCGCCCGTGTAGGTCAGTGCGACGGCGATGAACAGGCCAGACAGGCTGAGCACGCGCAGCAACGTCACGCCGATGTCGACGACCGCGGCGTCGTGCAACCCGAACACGCCCAGCAGCTGGCGCGGTATGAGCAGGAACAAGAGGCCGACTGCACCCGCGGAGTAGAGGCCGATGCGCGCGGCTACGTGCACGGCTTCGAGGGCGCGCTCGACCGAGCGCGCGCCGAGGTTCTGACCGGCAACGGTCGCCGCCGCGCCCATCAATCCCACGCTCGTCCAGGTGATCAGCGAGAAGAGCTGCGTGTATGAGACCGCGAACGCCGCCTGCGCCGCCGCGCTCTGCGCGAGCGAGCCGATGAATGCGAGCATGAGCACGCCGCCGACATTCATCGCGATGCCCTGGATCCCGGTGGGCAGGCCGAAGCGGAAGAGCGCGCGAATGGTCGGCCAGTGCGGGCGGTACGGGCCGCCGCGCGGAAAGCCGGCCACCCACGAGCCCCTGTACAGCTTGTAGACCGCGTACAATGCGACGACGCCCGATGCGATCACCGTGCCCCATGCCGCGCCCGCGGTGCCGAGTGCCGGGATCGGTCCGAGTCCGCGGATCAGGATCGCGTTCAACGTGATGTTCAGCACCGTCACCGCGATGCCGAGACGCAGC
>JBQTJO010000238.1:0-1907 GCA_052387015.1 Gemmatimonadota bacterium | reverse complement strand
ATCGAGCGCACTGCGACCGCGCCAGGGCGAGCCGGCGCCGTGCGCCGATTCGCCGGTGAACTCGAACTCCACGGAAACCATCCCGGTTCCCGTCGGCTGCCCCCACGCAATATTGAAGTTGGTGTCAACGTGCGTGAAAATGACCGCGTCGACATTCTTGAACGTGCCGTCGCGCACAAACCACGCTTTCGCGGCGGCCAGCTCCTCGGCAACGCCTGGCCACAGCACGATGGTGCCCGGAATCTTTTCGCGTTCCATGATGCGCTTGAGCGCGAGCGCGGCCACCACATTGACAGCCTGCCCGGAATTGTGACCTTCACCGTGACCTGGCGCGCCATCCACGATCGGGTCCCGGTAGGCGACGCCGGGTTTCTGGCTGGCCTGCGGAATTGCGTCGAGGTCGCTGCCCAGGGCAATGACCGGCTTGCCGCTCCCCCATTCCGCCCACCATGCCGTCGGGATTCCGGAAATGCCTTCCCGCACGCGGAACCCGTTCTGCTTCAGGAGCGACGTGATATAGCGCGAGGTCTCGGTCTCATGGAAGCCCAGCTCGGAAAAGCTGAAGATCTTGTCCACCATGACCTGCGCGAGCTTCCGGTTTGCCTCGACATCGGCGGTCACGCTGGTAAGCAGGCGCTCGAGCTCGGGATTCTGCGCTGCCGCGCGCTGCGCGCCGAGCACGGTGCAGCCTGTCAGCAGCAGGAAGCTCAGAAAGTCTTTCATATAGGTTCTCCTCCAGACGCGACGTGGCGAAGGTAAAGCGGTTGACACTCCGCGCGCCAGCGCCTCTCTAGCAAGTTGCGGGAAAAAAGGTAAGTAAGAGTGCCGTGTTCTGACGCGATTCCGGGAGAAGGTTCTGGCAGCTGGTTGGAACTTCGGATTAGAACTTCGGATTAGAACACCGAACTGGAAATCCGCGGTTTTCGAATCCGGTTTTCGAGTCCGGTGTTCCAACTGGTTATGGACGAGGGCGCTGTCCGGCGCGCCAGCGCGCGGATGGCACATGAAATTGTTGAATCGAACCAGGGCGTGATTGAACTGTGCCTGATTGGCATTCAGCGCCGCGGCGTTCTCTTCGCAGCATACCTCGCCGACGAGATCGAAAAGGCAGAATCCCGCCGTCCTGCCGTCGGCATTCTCGACATCACACTCTATCCCGATGATCTAAGCGCGGTTGGCCCGCGGCAGGTGCTGGGCGAGACGCGACTGTCGGCCACCGGCATTGATGATCGCAACGTAGTCATTGTCGACGAAGGCCGGCACATAACCGGCTCGCTCGGCTGCATTGTGCAGGACGCTCGGCTCAACGATCGGGTGCGGGTCGTCGCCGGCCGCATCGGCCGCCCGGGGGTCGATCGCGCGAAAGCCTTCGGCATGCGCGTGATCTACTGGAGCCACACCCAACGCCAGGACCGGATTGCTATGTGGTGCTGGACGAGCTGCTCGCGTCAGCCGACGTCGTGAGCATTCATCTGAGCAAATCGCTCGCGACCGAAGGCTTGATCGATGCGCGGCAGTTGAAGGACGGAGCAATCCTCTATCAACACCGCGCGTGGCGCGATCGTACGTGGAGATGTCTGATCGATGAGCTGAAGGCAGGCCGGATCAGCGCGGGTCTCGACGTCTATGTCAACGAGCCGCACGTGCCCGCGGAGCTGCTGCAACTGGAGAACGTGGTGGTACTCCCGCACCTCGGCAGCGCAACCCGCGAGGCCCGCCAGGCCATGTGGAATCTCGCGTGGACGAACCTGCTGCTGGGTATTATAATAAGCGCCAGCCATTGATCAATCCCGTCTAACGCGACCGTCCACGTAAACGTGAACGTGAACGTGACCGTGAACGTCCGTTTAAGATTTAAGTTCCTTCTGAAGCACACTGCGCCTGCGCCCGTACACGAAGTAAATCGC
>JBQTJO010000237.1:0-7022 GCA_052387015.1 Gemmatimonadota bacterium | reverse complement strand
CGAGCATGATGCCAAGCAGCGTCATTCGCTCCTATCGCTCCTATCGCTCCTATCGCTCCTATCGCTCTCATCGCAAAATTGGACCTTTTCCCTTGGCGCCCGCGTAGACACCCCATAGCCCTTTCGTTAGAGTAAATCATGCTGGCTGCCCTCTCCCTCGCTTTCGTGACCGCAGCCGCGGTGGTCCAGCAGGGACCGACTGCGACGGTGCACGGGCAGGTGCGCAGTGAAGGCAGCGGTGCCGCGCTGGCCGGCGCGGTTGTCCATATCGCTTCAGCCGGCGTTACACTTCATGCGACGACGGACGCGGCCGGTGTCTACTTCCTGAGAAATGTCCCGGTCGGGCGCCGGCTTCTGCGTGCGACGCACCTGGATCACGCGCCGCTCGAGGTCGAGATCATCGTGTCCGACCGCTCGGAGATGGTGCTCGATTTTGCGCTCGAGCTGCGGCCGGTTCGGCTGCCGCCGGTCACCGCGCGCGCGATTTCGATGAAAGGCGCGGCCGACACGCTGGCCGGCGATGCGGCGGCGCTCGGTCCTGCCAACGTGCGTGCGCTCGAAGCTTCACCCGGGGTGGCCGAGATCGGCCTGGCGGAGATGACGCGCGACGTACCTGGGCAGGAGCCGCCCGATCCTTCCGATGTGCTGTACGTGCGCGGCGGCACGACCGATCTCAAGCTGGTGCTGCTGAACGGCGCACCCGTGTTCGCGCCTTTCCATCTCGGCGGGCTGATCAATCCGCTCGACGGTGACCTGATGCGCGCCGCCAGGCTGTACGTGGGCGGCGCGCCCGCCCGCTACGACGGCGGGCTTTCCTACGTCATGGACCTGGAGACGCGCGCCGGGCACAGCGAGCAGAGTCGCGCATCGGTCGGCGTCGACCTGCTCTCCGCGCGCACCGTCCTGGAAGGTCCGCTCACCGGCAATGCGACGTATCTGCTGGGCGCGCGCTCCGTGCATGGCATGGGTGCGCGTACCTTCGTCGGCCCGCGTTTTCCGTACGCGTACGCCGATGCGATCGCGCGCTTCGACTTCGGCGTGCTCGGTGGCGACGTCACCGTTGCCGGATTCTGGAACCAGGAGTCGGTGCTGCTCGACAGCATCGCGGGTGGCCGCGCGGAAGCGGCATGGGGCAACACGTCGGGCTCGCTGCGCTATCGCAACACCATTCTCGGATACGACACCGAGCTGACGGTCGCGGGCGGGCGCTTTCACACGCAGCTGCCGGTCGGCGTGACGCGGCCGATCGTGACCAACGGTCTCGCCGACCGGGTGCGCGCGGCCGCGCATTTCGTGCATGATTACGGGCCGCTCAACCTGCAGTTCGGCGGCTCGCTCGATCAGCAGAGCTATCAGTATCGTGCGTGGCCGCGTTTTGCGACGCGCGATTCGCTGCTGCTGCGCGCCGATGCGGAAGGCGCGAACGTCGGCTTCTACGTCGATGGGCAGTGGCAGCCGCTCGAGCGTCTCACGGTTCGCAGCGGATTGCGCACGGACATCTTCTCGCACGAGAGCAATCCGCGCATCGCGCCGCGCCTGTCCGCCACGTTCCTGCTGAGCGACAATGCAGCCTTGACGATCGCGGGCGGTCTGTACCACCAGCACGTGCGCGCCGCAACCGGCAGCGGCATCATCGGCACGCCGGTGGCCGACAGCGCGACGGGACCATCGCTCGCGATCGCCCGGGCATCACACCTGGTGATCGGCCTCGATCAGGCTCTAGGCGACGGCGTGCGCGTCGCCATCGAAGGGTATTACAAGGCGTTCTCCGGGCTGCCTTCGACCCAGGGCGATTTGACGGAGGCATCGGGGCTCGATCTCTGGGTCCGTCGCGGCAGTGGCCGCTACACGGGCTGGCTGGGCTACTCGCTGGCGTGGGTCTGGTCGCTCGAGCCGGGCGTGCCGCGCGGCGCCGAAGTCTTCGCGGGCCGGCAGTTGCTGAGCGCGGGCGCCAGCGGACCGTTGCTCGGCCAGGGCAAGTTCGACATTCGCGTCGCGTACGGCTCGGGGCTGCCTTTCACCGCGATCCCGGAGCCGGAGGCCGCACCGCCGGTGTTCTCGGTGGTTGGCAAGCCGGACGGCGTGATCGGCTCCGTGCCGGACGACAACTTCACGTACCCGACGCCGCCCGATGAGCAGTACCTGCGCGTGGACGCACAGGTCGCGCGCACTTTCGTCACCGACGTGCGCGGCTTCGCTTTCGAGCTGACTCCGTATTTCAAGGTGCTCAACGCGCTGGATCGCCGCGACGCCCTGTTCTATCACTACGACCGCAGCCAGCAGGAGCCGCAGGCGCGCGCGGTGGCCGCGCTACCCGTGCTCCCGATCATTGGCCTGGAGTGGCGCTTCTGAACGCGCGGCCAAAGCAGTTCCGATACGTATGGGAGTGGCGGCTTGCCGCCACTCCTTCTGCGTTATGGCCTCTGGTTTCCGACACCAACCGCTTCAACCGCGACGCGGGCGTACCGTTCGTGCAGGAACGCGCGGGTGACACGCCCGGCACGCGTCGCCTTCGGCTGCGCCGCTACGGCGTGTTGATCGAGTGGGATGAAGAGCCGTTCGAGTGGGTGAAGCCGCACCGCTTCGGTGTGCTGCGCCGATACACATCGGGTCCGGTCCAGGAGATGCGCACGTTCGCGCAGATTATACCGGCCGGCGATGCGCATTCACTGCTGCGTTACGAAGTCACCGCCACGCCGCGCAATGCGGTCGGCTTCGCGGCCATCCCGCTCGAGATCGGGCTGGTGAGCGCGCGCCGCTTTCGAGCCGTATGCGAGAGGTATGCCGAGCAGGCGCGGCTTGCCGAGACGCGCGCGCCGCCGCAATCCGCGCAGCCGCCTGTCGACATGCTGCCGAAAGCCGCATCGCTGGTGCCGGGCGGACGCGAGCGTCTCGCGCGCGTGCGTGCTGCGCTCGGCGCGAGTTTCGATGCCGATCTCGTCGAGCGGCTGATCGACGTCGTAGTGCGCGGCGAAGCGACTGCGGTCGCGCGCATCCGGCCGTACTGCCTGGCGGATGCCTGGTCGGTGCGACGACGTGCCGTCCTCGATCTATGTCTGCACGCGACGCGCGCCGGTCTGCTCGACCTGCAATGGGACGTGCTCTGTCCGTTTTGTCGCGGCGCCAAGCAGTCGAACGAGTCGCTGCGCGGTGTGACGCAGCCGGTCCACTGCGATGCGTGCAACATCGACTTCTACGCGAATTTCGAGCAACAGGTCGAGCTGACCTTCCGTCCCAACGAGGCGATCCGCACCATCGAAGTGTTTCCGTTCTGCGTCGGCGGACCGCAGCTCACACCTCACATCGTGGCGCAGCAGATCGTGCCGGCACGCGAGGCACGCACCATCGAGCTCGAGCTGGAGACCGGTCGCTACCGGGTGCGCAGCCCCGGATTGCCGGGTGGGCAGCTCTTCCAGGTGAGCGCTGACGGCGCGGCGCCTGTGTATCTGAGCGCGAGCCCTGAGGGCTGGAACGGCATCGAGCCGAACGTCGCGCCGCGCAACGAATGCGTCCTGACCAACGTCACGGACGAGCGGCGGCTCATGATCATCGAGCGGCTGGCCTGGAGCGATCAGGCTCTGACCGCCGCTGAGGTGATCGCGCTTCAGGAGTTCCGCGATCTCTTCTCGGCCGAGGCACTGCGCCCCGGTGAGGCGATCAATGTCGGCAACATGGCGATTCTTTTCACCGACCTGCTCGACTCGACGCGACTGTACCGCCAGATCGGCGATGCGTCCGCGTTCGGTCGGGTCATGAATCATTTCGACGTGCTGCGTGATGCCATGCGCGAAGAAGAGGGCGCGCTGGTGAAGACGATCGGCGATTCCGTGATGGCCGTGTTTCGCCGGCCCGCCGCCGCGATCAGGACCGTGCTGCGCGCGCAGCAGCTGCTGGGCGCGCTGCCCGAGGGCGTACGGCCGCCGAATCTGAAAGCCGGTATTCATTTCGGCCCGTGCATCGCGGTCACGCTCAACGACCGGCTCGACTACTTCGGCTCGACCGTCAACATCGCCGCGCGCCTCGGCGCGCACTGCGGCGGCGGGCAGATCGTCGTGTCGGATGTAGTGGCATCGGATCCCGAAGTTCGATCGCTTTTGAACCGACCGGGCTTCTCGAGCGCGGAGTTCGACGCACGGCTGAAAGGCTTCGACGATGCACCCGTGTGTCTCGTGCGCATCTCGCCGCCCATACTCATTTCCGATCCCGGCCCCGCTCCCGTTGCCGTTCCCGTGCAAAAAGGTTGATTCCCCTCAGGGAAATCATTAGCGTTTTCTTCGCATGGTGTATTACGCGAAGATACCGATTCGACGGCTGATCCCGACCGTCCTGATCCGCCTCGCGACCGAGGATGGCGAGATCGTTTTTCGCGCGCGCTGGAAACGGTCTGCGCTCGAGCTGCAGCGCCTCATCCTCTACAAGCTTCGTAAAGGCAAGCCGCTCTGGTTCGAGGATGACCGCGGGCACGATCTGGTCTTCCGCCCCGAGCGGGTCTGGGCGGCACTCGTGGACGGACGCTGATGCTCGCAGCTCTCCTGCAGGCCGTCGGCGACATTCCGGTCGACCACGAAGTCCCCGGCTTCATGCAGCGCCTTCTGGAATTCATCGATACACCCGCCCCGTACAGCCCATTCACCGAATACCTGCTGATCCTTTTCGTCCTGTGGCTGCTCGCGCGGCGCGCGGACAAGAAAAAGGATTTCAGCGCGGAAGCGCAGCAGGTGCTGGACGAGAAGTTCAAGCGCGGCGAGCTGGATCGTGTCACGTACGAGAAGTATCGGCAGGAGCTGTCCATGCGCATCAAGAAGGAGTAGGTCAAACTCCTTTCTCGCGCCACAGTCTGTCCAGCAGTTCGTGTCTCGGTCCGACCAGCTCCCGCCACTCCTTCAGCGCGTAGATACCATGCTCCGGGTACTCCGGTCGTTTGCGTGGCAGTTTCCACCCCAACCTATCCTTCACGGCTTTCCTCAGCGCGTCGCGCGCCTCGAGCATGCGTGTGTGAAAGACGGTTTCCTTGCGCGCGTACGGACTCATGTTCTGCGCGCTCGGGTGCGTCAGCCAGAGGATGGGCGGGAGTCCCGGCCATTCACCGGCTTCGCCGCGGCTGAACCCGGCGTTCTGGATCCTGCCGAGCGCTGCCAGTGCCAGCGCTTCCGCATCCAGCTGCGTGGTCGCGATCACACTTCTCAATGCGACATTGCCGAGTGCGATGATCAGCCTGGGCTCGGCCGCGCGCACGGTGTCGCGGAGAAGATGAAGACTGGAACGGTAGTCGCCGGCCGGTGCGGCCAGCTCGGCGAGCGTCGGCTCGCCGCCGCCTGCGGCCGGCAGCTGGTTGAGCGAGGCCGTGATGAACGTGTCGTTGCGGCTGATGCCTATGCTGCCGAGCAGCACATCCAGGTTGGCACCCGCAATGTCGCCGCCGAAGGGGATGCGTGTGCCGTGGGCACCCAGGCTGCCCCCGCCCCTGCCGCCGGCGTTGCCGGGCGCGGCGCCCACCCAGAGCAGGTCGACCGGATGCCATGGGCCGTTGCGCCGGCTCCAGACGAGCGGGCGGTCCACCGCACGTCCCGACGCATCGGCGCACGGAGTGCCAAGCCATTCGTCGCGCAGGCAGTCAGGATGGTTTGCGTGTGCCGTGCGGAAGATAGCGCGAAAGCTCACCGGACCAGGTTCCACTTTTCACTTCTCCTTTACTTTGTCCCAATGCGAAATCGCCGCGCACGGAATAGGTTGGGAACACCTGCATTCCGGAAGTGCTATGAAGCTGAATTTCCCTGAATTCTGAAAAGTGGAACGTGGTCCGACAACTCGCCCTCCCAGCCCTCCTGCTCGCGCTTGCGGGCTGCACCGATCCCAAGCTCAAGGCCGGCCTGAATGTCGGACTCGCCGGCGCCGATGTCGGCCGGATGGCCGCCACCGAGATCCGCATGGGCGGCGCGGCGACCGACCGCCGCTTCGAGACCCGCGTTGCCGCGCAGACCATCATCGCGCGGGGTGAGCTGACGCCCGAGATTCAACGCGCCGCCCTCGACAGCCTCGCCGATGACGAGAAGGTGGCCGTCGTCATTTCGCGCTTCCTCACGCGCGCGGAGCTCGATGCTGCCCGCGCCTACAGCGCCGACACCGTGCCTTTCCTTTCCGTCACGCCCGTGCTGCCGGGAGTGGTCTCCGCGAACGGGCCGGGCTTCTCGCTGGTGCCGGGGCTGATCGAGCAGGCACGCTTGCTCGCCGAACAAGCAGATCCTGCCGATCGCATCGCGATCGTGCATATCGACAATGCGTACGGTCTTGCCATGGCCGAGCAGATTGCCGCCGCGTTGCGCACGCGCGGCATCGACGTGGCGGAAACCAGGGAGTACGCGCAGAGCTGGGATGAGCCGCGCGTCGTCGCGCTCGGCACCGAGGTGCAGCGCGATTTCAAGCCGACGCTCCTGTACTTCATCGGTCGTGCGCCCACCCTCGAGCTGGTGTGGCAGCCGTTCCGCGACGTCGCGCAGGAGCTGCGCGTACTCGGCAGTGATCTGGTCGAGTCGCCCGCCATCTACGCGAACAACGGGGGACGCTTCACCGGCCTCGAGTACGTGCGCTACTTCGATCCGAAGGCGCAGGAGGCACGCATGACGGACCTCAACGACCGCTACTGGATGTGGATCAGCCGCGGCGAGATGACAGGCGAGGCGGTGCTGGTCTACGACGCGCTGATGCTGATGAGCGAAGCCATGCGCGCGGGCGCGCGTGAGCGCGCCGACTTCATCGCATACTTTGCCTCACTGGGCAGGACGCGCCCGGCGTTCGAAGGGGTCGGCGGGCTGATCGATTTCACTGCGGGTGGGTTCGCGCAACGCGACTTTCAGCTGGCGGAAGTTACGAGGGAGGGAGTGGTTACGGTGCAGCCCTAGTGTCCCGTCCCGTAACTTCCTTGGCATTCGAGGGCCGCTGCATCCCGCATCGCTGCGTTGCTCCTCCTCGAAATAACGCTGCTATGCCTTCGTCGTCGCGCCTTGCGTTGCGGGCGCAGCGGC
>JBQTJO010000236.1:0-26789 GCA_052387015.1 Gemmatimonadota bacterium | reverse complement strand
TCATTTATTCTACTACTTCCGACTGATTCGGAAGTTCAGTCTTCAAGACTTAGGCCGCATGCGCGCGGCAACCGTGCGGAACGCCGCCTCGGAGGAGTGTGTCAGCTCGTAGCGTCCGAAACCGGTGCGGTCGAAGAATTGCAGCACCAGGCGGCCGCCGGGCGTGGCGTCGTACAGCCATTCGATGAGATTCGACTGCGCGCCGGCATCCCGACCGACCTGTCGCTCCATCTGCGCGTCCGGCGGGCCGAGCACGATGAAAACCTGCCCGCGATCGGTTTCCCAGCCGGCGCGACCGCCTTCCGAGAACTCGTCTGTCGCGATCTTCACGCGCTCGAAGAACTGTTCGCGAAACTCGTTGATTGGCGTGGCCGTGAGCGGATCGCGCTTCTGCCAGAATCGAGCCCAGGCCTCGCGCCGCTCCGGACCCGTGCCCTTGCGCAGCGAATCCAGCTCTGCCGGATGCGCAATGTAGCGCAGGAAGCGCAGCACGTCGTCGAAATTGGCGACCATCCACTGATCCGAGATCGTGACCAGCAGCGGCAGCCGTTGCGGATCCGCATCCGCCGTCTCGTACGCCTCCAGCCAGTTGCGGCCGATCGGCAACACGGCGGCCGGCAGTTCGACGATGGCATGACGCAGCTCCGCGGTGCCTTCACCGAATGACGCGAAGCCGCTCCAGAGCACGGCGCCCTCATCATCCAGCGCGCGCAGCGAGATCGGCTGCGGCTGCTTCGCGCCGTACAGCTCGAGATAGACGCGCGGCGTGTCCGCGCCGTACGGAATCGTGTTGCGCGGATTGATGATCAGGTCGGGCCTGCTACCCAGGTCATTGCGGCCGCCGGCCGTGTAGACGAGTAGTGGCGCCGCCAGCTTCGCGTCACGCGGATACGCCGGCACATCCAGTGTGTCGAGCACGCGCATGCCGCGCGAGCTGTTCTGGTCTGCGACCTCGAGCGTCAGGATGTAGCGGCCCGGCACGAGCGCGATCACGTCCTGAAAGATGATGCTCTCTTCGACGCGGCTGGTCTCCGCAAAGCTGGCAACCCGCACCGTCTCGTGCTTTTCCAGCGCTGTGATCGTGACCGCGTCGCGCATGACGACGGCGTTCACCCGATACTCGCCGGCGAACGCGTTCTCCTCGCGCAGGAATCGGAGCGCGCTGTTCGGCATCGACATGCCGAGCAGCACATAGGTCGAATCGCCGGGTCCGGCGAGCGTCGAGAAGCGCGCGACGGCCGGGAATTCGACGGGGCCGGCCAGCATGCCGAGATCCTGGTACACCTCGAGCGGCCGCGCGATGGCCGGGTTGCGCGGCTGCGGCCCGACGCCGCGACCTCGCCCGCCGCAACCGGCGAGCGCGATGAGCGCGAATGAGATGGCGAGCAGGCGTGTCATGATTCCTTTCGCTGGCCCCTACTCCCCTACTCCCCTACACCCTTCGCAAGTATGACGGTTCCTTGATGCAAGCCGCAAACTGATCCGGTGCCTTTTCGGCCAGCGGCGGGACCAGCCGCGCACAATCCGCATCTTTCAGCGGATGCGGGCAGCGCGGATGGAAAACGCAGCCCGATGGTGGCGCGGCCGGATTCGGGATGTCTCCCGTTAGAACGATTCGCCCCTTGCGCTTCGTGACAACCGGCTCGGGCACGGCGGACAGCAGCGCGCGCGTGTACGGATGGCGAGGCGTGTTGATGACCTGTGCGGTCTCCCCGATTTCGACGATGCGCCCTAGATACATGACGGCGATGCGATCGCTCACGTGCTCGTCCACGCTGAGGTCGTGCGCGATGAACAGATAGGCGAGGCCGAGCTGCTTCTGGAGGTCCTGCAGAAGATTCAAAACCTGCGCCTGGACCGAGACGTCGAGCGCCGAGACCGGCTCGTCGCAGATGATGAACTCCGGCTCGACCGAGAGGGCGCGCGCGATGCCGATGCGCTGGCGCTGGCCGCCGCTGAACTCGTGCGGGTAGCGCGCGAGCGCGGTGGCCGGCAAGCCGACCACATCCAGCAGCTCGAGCACGCGTTTGCGGGCGGCCGCGCCGCGAGCGAGACGATGGACGCGCAGCACTTCACGCAGCATGTCGCCGACCGTCATGCGCGGATTCAGCGAGCCGTACGGATCCTGGAAGACGATCTGCGCTTTTCGTCTCAGGCGACGCAGCGCGTCCTCATCCATCGCGAAAACGTCCTGCCCGGCGAAGCTGGCGCTGCCGGCGGTCGGCTCGAGCAGGCGCAGGATCGCACGCCCGGTCGTGGACTTGCCGGACCCCGATTCGCCGACCAGCCCGAGCGTCTCACCGCGCTTCAGCCAGAACGTCACGCCATCGACGGCTTTCACCGTGCCGGCCTGCCGCCCGAACAGACCGCGCCTGATCGGGAAATGCAGCTTCAGGTCGCGCACAGCCAGGAGCGCATCAGCCGGCACAGGCAGCTCGTCAGGCGTAGCTCCGCGCAGATCGCTTTCGCTCATGCGCCCGTGCTCTTTCTTTCCGGAAATTTCTCCAGCCAACAACGCGATGCGTGCGTCGCCGACACGTCGAACAGCTCGGGATGTTCTTCGCGCGTCAGCTCCCACGCGAACGGGCAACGCGTGCTGAAGCGGCAGCCGGCCGGCCAGGCGGTTGCGGCCGGCACGGTGCCCGGAATGACGGCGAGTCGCTCCGCGCGCTGGCCGAGCTTCGGAATCGCGCGCATCAGGCCCTGCGTGTACGGGTGGCGCGGATCGTTGAAGATGTCGGTGACGCTGCCCTGCTCGACCACTTCACCCGCGTACATGACGACCACGCGATCGCAGACTTCCGCGACCACGCCGAGATCGTGCGTGATCAGCACGATGGCCATGCCGAGGCGCGCGCGCAGCTCGGCCAGCAGCTCGAGAATCTGCGCCTGGATCGTGACATCCAGCGCGGTGGTCGGCTCGTCCGCGATCAGCAGGTCCGGCTCGCACGAGAGCGCGACTGCGATCATCACGCGCTGCCGCTGACCGCCGGAAAGCTGATGCGGATAGTGATCGACGCGCTGCTCCGGGTCCGGGATGCCGACCAGGCGCAGCGCTTCGATCGCACCAGCGCGCGCCTGCCGCTTTTTCAGCTTCTTGTGAATGCGCAGCGCTTCCGCGATCTGCTCGCCGATCGTGAAGACCGGATTGAGCGAGGTCATTGGTTCCTGAAAGATCATGGCGACGTCGTTGCCGCGAATCTCGCGCATGCGGCGGTCGCTCGCCGTGACCAGTTCCTCGCCGCGCAGCTTGATCGAGCTGCCGGGCATGATCTCGCCGGGGGGCAGCGCGATCAGGCGCATGATCGAGAGCGAGGTGACGGACTTGCCGCAGCCGCTCTCACCGACGATGCCGAGCACTTCGCCCTTCTCGACGCTGAACGAGACGCCATCGACGGCGCGCGCGCTGCCTGCATCGGTCCGGAAGTACGTGCGCAGGTTGGAGACTTCGAGCAGCGCCATCAGTCCCTCAGCCGCGGATCGAGCGCGTCACGCAAGCCGTCGCCGACCAGGTTGAAGGCGAGCACGGCCAGCACGATCGTCAGGCCGGGGAAAGTCGCGACCCACCACGCGCCGAGCAGACTGTCGCGGCCATCCGCGACCATGTTGCCCCAGGACGGCGCGGGCGGCTGCACGCCCAGCCCGAGAAAGGAGAGCGAAGCTTCGAGCACGATCGTGTTGCCGATGCCGAGGGTGGCCGTGACGATCACGGGCGCGAGCACGTTCGGGATCAGATGCCGGAAGATGATGCGCGCCTTGCCCATGCCGAGCGCGTGCGCCGCCTGCACGAACTCGCGCTCGCGCAGGCTCAGCACATCGCCGCGCACGATGCGCGTCGTGTTCGGCCATTGCGTCAGGCCGAGCACCGCGATGATCACGGCGATCGATGGGCTGAACAGCGCGACGATCATGATCAGCAGCACCAGGCGCGGGAAGGAGAGCACCATGTCCGTGAAGCGCATGAGCAGCGCGTCGATCTTGCCGCCGAAGAAACCGGCGACCGCGCCGAGCATGGTGCCGAGCGTGATGCTGATCAGCGTCGCAATAAACCCGATCGAGAGGGAGATGCGCGCGCCGTAGAGGATGCGGCTGAGCACGTCGCGGCCAAAGCGGTCGGTGCCCAGCCAGTGCTGCGCGCTGGGCGCGAGAAAGCTGGTCGCGACGATGTCGCGCTGCGCGATCGGATCGTACGGCGCGATCAGCGGCGCGAGTAGTGCGACCAGATACATCAGCACCAGTATGATGAGTCCCGAGAGCGCGATCTTGCTCTTCTTGAAATGGCGGGTCGCAATGCGCCACTGCGAGTCGCCGCGCTCCTCGCGCTGTGCCGGCGCGAGCGTCACGTCGTACAGCGCATAGCCCCACACCGCCGCGAGCAGCACGACCAGCGTAGCGACCGCGATGTAGTCGTCGAGGCTGCCGCGTGCGACGTCGAGCACGCGCTCCAATGTGAGGAACAGCGTGCCGAGCAGCGTGCCCCAGGCGAGCAGCAGCAGAATGCCGCGCGTGACGTAGCCGGTCAGTACGTGGCCCAGACCGGGCAGCAGGGCCGACCCGGCAGCCGCTTTAGTCATATCGAATGCGCGGGTCGACCACCGCGTACAGGATGTCGGCGAGCAGGCTGCCGAGCACGACCAGCGCGGCGAACATGAAGCTGGCGGCCATCACCACCGGATAGTCGCGCTGGAAGATCGCGTCGACGATCACGCGCCCCATGCCCGGCCAGGCGAAGATGACCTCGACGAAAACGGTGCCGCTGAACAGGAGCGGCAGGTACAGCCCGAGCAGCGTGATGACCGGGATCAGCGAGTTGCGCAGCGCGTGCTTCATGATCACGGTGCGCTCGGGCAGCCCCTTCGCGCGCGCGGTCCTGATGTAGTCCTGGCGGATGACTTCCAGCATCTGGCCGCGCGTATAGCGGGACACGCCGGCCGCCAGCGCGAGCGTCAGCGTCGCGACCGGCAGTACCAGGTGCGCGATGCGATCGCGAATCCTTTCGCCGACCGAGAAGAACTCGTAGTTCACGTCGGTGATGCCGGTGGACGGCAGGGCGATCGGCCAGTCGTGCTGGTGCGCGGTCAGCGAGAAGATCAGCATCAGCATCAGCGCCAGCCAGAAGGGCGGCATCGAATAGAAGAACAGTGAAGTGATGCTCAGGAAGCCGTCCATGAACGAGTACTGCCGCACCGCCTGAATCACGCCGGTCAGCACGCCGAACAGAAAGACGAGCGCGAGCGCGATGCCGCACAGCATGAGCGTGTTGGGAATCGCGTCCAGCAGGATCTGCGCGACCGGCCGGCTCTGTGCGAACGAGTAGCCGAAGTTGCCGGTCAGAAACGCGCCCAGCCATTTCACGTAGCGTATGTAGATCGGCTGGTCCAGCCCGAAATTCTTGCGCAGCTGCTCCAGCACGTCGGCGGGAATGTTGGGATTGAAGGACGCGGCGGTCGGATCACCCGGCGCGAGGGCCAGCACGAAGAAGATGAGGGTCGCAACGCCGAGCAGCAGGGGGATCGCTCCGAGCAGCCGCCGGATGATGTACGCACCCATCGCTATTTACCGGCGTCCGCCCAAAGACCACTCGCTGATGGACAGCAGCTCGCCGCGCGGATCCATGACCACGCCATCGACGTCGCGCGTGGCGGCCAGCTCGTTCAGCCAATACACGAAGGTGATCGGCTGCTCCTGCTGCAGCAGCAGCGTGATCTCGCGCCAGATCGCGCGCGCTTCGTCCGGCTCGATGGCGCGCGCGGCGCGGTCGATCAGCCGGTCCAGCTCGGGAATCGTGACCGCGCTGCGATTGGTGGAGTTAGCGACCGTCGCCAGCTTGGAGTGCAGCAGCGCCGCCGGCGCGGAAGCCATCTGGAAGTTGTCGAGCACCCAGCTCGTGAACACGACGTCGAAATCACGCCCCCGGTGCTGCGACAGCATGGTCTGGAACTCCAGCACGCGGATCTGCGCGTCGGCGCCGACCCGCTGCCACTGGCTCTGCAGCACTTCGACGACCGAGCGGTTCAGCGGATTGTCGCTGGTCAGGATCGTGAAGCGCAGCGGTCGGCCGCCCTTCTCGCGCACACCGTCGCCGTTGCTGTCGCGCCAGCCCTCCTGCTCGAGCAGCCGCTGCGCGCCTTCGATGTCATAGGCCAGCGGCTCCACGTCCTTCGGATACAGCGGATGCCATGGCGGCACCGTGCTGGCCGCCGGCGCGCCCTGACCGAACAGCAGCGCGTCGATGATCTCCTTGCGGTTGACCGCCATCGCGAGCGCACGGCGCACGGCGGCGGTCGTGAAAGGCTGCCGCTTGTTGTTCCAGCCGATGTAGTAGACGGTCTTGCCGGGGTACGCGTACAGCTCGAGCGCATCGTTCTGCTCGACCTGCCGCGTCTGGTCGGGCGCGAGCGGGATGTCGACCTGCACGCCGCCCGTGATCAGCTCGGTCAGCATGGTGGCCGGCTCCGGTATGATGCGGAAGACGACGCGATCGAGATTGGCGGGGCCGCCCAGCGCCTCGGGAAAATCGGGATTGCGCTCGACCACCAGCCGCTGATTGGCCTGCCACTGCGAGAACTTGAACGGGCCGCTGCCGACGGGCGCGCGATTGTACGGCGCGTTGCGCATCTCTTCGGGGCTGACGTTCTCGAGCAGATGCTTCGGCGCGGGCGCCCACCAGAAATCCTCGAGCGCCTGCGCGTGCGGCTCGACGAAGCTGAAATGAATCGTGTAGCTGTCGACCACCTCGGCGCTCTTCACCATCGGCAGATAGGCCGCGCCGATCAGCGAGCCGGCCGCCGGATCTTTCGCCCTGTCGAAAGTGAACTTTACGTCCTGCGCGCTGACCGGCCGGCCATCGTGCCACTTCACATCGCGCCGCAGCTTGAACGTGACCGCCGTGTCGGCGAGCGTCCAGGATTCAGCGAGGTGCGGCCGCACGTCGAGCTTGTCGTCGTATTGGATGAGCGGCGTGAAGAGCGCGTAGTTGATCAGCTCGATGGTGTACTGATCGCCGGCGGTAATCGGATTGATCGGCTGGAAATCGGTGCGCATGCCGGTCGTCACGGTGCCGCCACCATCGCCACCGCCGCCGCCCCGATCACCGCCACATGCGACCAGCCCTATTGCTACAGCCAGGGCAGCTGTCTTCCGGCATCCGATCCGCATCAAGCCCCCTTTCCCGCTCCCGATCATCGTCGCCACGTCCACTCCGGCGAACGGTAGAACTGCTCCAGCTCTGCGGCCCGCTCGTCCTGACCCGAAGTCGACTGAGCGGGCGCAAGAGAAATGCCGCAGACCTGCTCGAAACCCGCGGTGATTTCCGCAGCCACGACCGCGGCAGCCGGCAGCGTGCCGAGCTCCGTGCGGATGCTGGTCGCGCGGCCGGCCGCCGCGAACGGCACCTGCGCGATGCGCACGACGTCCTCCTGCCCATCATCCAGCAGAATCGAGCCGTGCTGGAGCAGCGTGCGCCGCTCGCAGCGCTGTGCGCTGCCGACCAGCTTGCGTCCGTTTACGACGACTTCACCTGCGGCCGGCTCCGCGAAACACGCGTGCACCGAACCGAACGGACCGCGACGGCCACCACCGGACAGCTCGGCCGCGATGCCGAGACGGCGCAGTCCGAGCACCAGCGCGCGGTTGATGGCGATGTAGGAATCGCGCGGCCCGCCGAGCAGCCGGAAAGGCGCGCTGAACGCGTAGGTCAGCTCGCGATGGTGCAGCACCGCCATGCCGCCGGTCGGACGGCGCACGATGTCGATGCCGAGCCGCTCGGCCGCGGCGCGGTCGTACAGCCCGCGCGCCGGCTGATTGCGCCCGAACGACAGACACGCCGGCTGCCAGGTGTAGAGCCGCAGCACGGGCACGCCTTCGCGCTGCACCTGCTCGAGCAGCGCGTGATCCACCGCCATGTTGCGTGCACCGGTGAGCGGGTGCGCTACATCGTATATGTAAATCAGAACTCGAATGACTCGCCCGGCTTCAGGATCACGACCTCTGCGGTCGCGCCGACGCGCCGCTTGAAATCGGCCGGATCCTGCCGGATGACATCGAACGTGTTGTAGTGCATCGGAATCACGACGCGCGGCCGGATCATCTCCACGGCGCGCGCGGCATCTTCCGGGCCCATCGTGAAGTTGTCGCCGATCGGCAGCAGCGCGACGTCGACACGCCCCTGCAGCAGCTGCATGTCCATGGTCAGCGCGGTGTCGCCCGCGTGATACACGCGCGCCTCACCGAGATCGACCAGCCAGCCGTTCGGCGTCGTGCTGATCGCGCCGTCGGCGCCCTCGACCGCGGGGCCGTGCAGCGCGGGTGTGAGCTTGGCGTAGCCGAACGGGAAGCGGTAGCCGCCGCCAATGCTCATGCCGTGTCCGTTCTTCACGCCCTTCGAAAGACAGTACGCGACCAGCTCGTAGGTCGCGAGCACGGTCGCGTCGGTTCGCTTCGCAATGTTCACGACATCGCCGAAATGATCGCCGTGGCCGTGCGAAACGAGAATGTAATCCGCGCTGTCGACATCCTGAACCGTGATGTCCGCCATGGAGTTGCCCTGCAGCCACGGATCGAACCAGAGCCGGTGGCCCGAGCCCGTCAACAGCTCGAAAGCCGAATGCCCGTGGTAAACGAGCCTGCTCATTGCCCGATGGTGCCTTCGTACTCGGCCGGACCGAGCAGCCCGTCCAGTTCGCTCTCGTTGTCCAGCCGCACCTTGATCATCCAGCCGGCGCCATACGGATCGCTGTTCACGACCGCCGGGTCGTCGCTCAGCGCGCCGTTCACTTCCAGCACTTCGCCCGAGATCGGACTGTACAGATCGCTCACCGCTTTCACGGCTTCGACCGTGCCGAATACCGCTTTGCGGCCGAACTTCTCACCCACCGTGGGCAGCTCGACATAGACGATGTCACCCAGCTCGCCCTGCGCGTAATCCGTGATGCCGACGTAGTACACACCCGCCTCGCCGGCCGGCTTCAGATACTCGTGCTCCTCGGTGTAGAGCAGATCGGAGGGGACGTTCGCCATGTTTGCTTAACCCGTTTTGATTGCGTTGAGTTTGCGCAGGATCTCCGTCAAACGACGGAGCTCGCTTTCGATGACGCGCAGGCTGTCGCGCGCGTCGGCATCCGTGATCGCCGGATCATCCAGCAGCAGCTGAACGTGCCCAAGCGCGGCAGTCAACGGATTGTTGACGTCGTGGCGCACGCGCCGGACCAACTCGACGATTTCTTTGATCTCTGGGCTCATGGCCGCTCATCTTGGTTTTCCTGCCAGGCACGGTCAAGTGCTTGTCAAGAAAATTCTTGCGGAACCCGTGCGCAAACTTTAGGTATGAAACGTGTTCACGCAGGGTGCGTGAACAGTTGGGCCAGCCGGGGCGTCCGGATGGCGGTTCGGTTGGACCGTGGGCCTTTCCTCGAACCAGGAGACCCGCTGGTGACCATGCCCAATATCGTAACCCCAAAGAAGGAGGTGATCCTTGTCTAGTCCGAGTACTTTCCGCAGTCCGACACGGGCAAGCGATCGCCGGTTCGGCAACTAGCCGAGATTCGGAACAGATGTCCGCCAGGCGAGATGCCGATCGCGCATCGCGTCGGGTTGCGGAGGAAGCAGTCAGCGCCGTCGGGCCTTCGGGTCCGGCGGCGTTTGCTTTCAAAGAGCGGCGCAGGCGTGCACTTTTCGGCTGCCCGCTTGCAAACCGCGCGTTCGGTCGGAAAAGTGCACACCTGACCCGCAACCATATTCTCCCCCTTCCTACCCACCTGCTTTCCCGCATAGCTTGTCAGCCACAACGACTTTCAACAGGATATTCTGATGGCCGTGCTATTGCCCGAGGCCGCACCCCAGCCGCTGACGCTGCTCACCGAAGAAGAGCAGATGTTCCGCGAGACGGTTCGTCAATTCGCGGAGGATGCGGTGGCGCCGCGCGTGAAGGAGATGGACGAATCCGCGCGCATGAACCCGTCGCTGCTGCCCGAGCTGTTCGAGCTGGGGCTGATGGGCATCGAGACGCCCGAGAAGTGGGGCGGCGCCGCGTCCTCCTTCTTCACCTCCGTGCTGGTGGTCGAAGAGCTGTCGCGCATCGACCCGAGCGTCGGCGTGCTGGTCGACGTGCAGAACACGCTGGTCAACAACTGCTTTCTGCGCTACGGCTCGGAAGACCTGAAGACGCGCTATCTGCCGCGGCTCGCGTCCGATACGATAGGCGCCTACGCGCTGTCGGAAGCCGGCAGCGGCTCCGACGCATTTGCCCTGCAGACGCGCGCCGTGCGCGCTGGTCATGATTGGCGGCTCGACGGGCGCAAGCTGTGGATCACGAACGGCGATGAGGCCGGCGTATACATCATCTTCGCGAACGCCGACCCGGCCGCCGGTTATCGCGGCATCACGGCGTTCATCGTCGAACGTGATTTCGCGGGCTTCTGGATCGGCAAGAAAGAGGACAAACTCGGCATTCGTGCCTCGTCGACGGTCGAGCTGATCCTGGATGGCGTGCGAGTGCCCGGCGAGAACGTGGTCGGCGAGATCGGCCAAGGCTACAAGATCGCCATCGAGACCCTCAACGAAGGGCGCATCGGCATTGGCGCGCAGATGCTCGGGCTGGCCCAGGGCGCGCTGGACCATACCCTGCGGTACGTGCAGGAGCGCGAGCAGTTCGGGCACAGGATCGCCGATTTCCAGGGGGTCCAGTTCCAGATCGCGCAGATGCGCACCGAGCTCGAGGCGGTCCGGCTGATGGTCTACAACGCCGCGCGCCTGAAAGATGCAGGACAGGCGTTCGTGATCGAGGCGGCCATGGCCAAGCTGTACGCCTCGCAGGCGGCGCAGCGCATTGCCTCGACGGCGATCGATCTGTTCGGCGGCTACGGCTTCACGAAGGAGTATACGGTCGAGAAGCTGTACCGGGATGCGAAGATCGGCACGATCTACGTGGGCACGAGCAACATGCAGCTGCAGACGATCGCGAAGTACATCTTGCGATGAGAGCGATTGAAGCGATGGGAGCGAGACGAGCGATGAGCGCGAGGAATATATGAGCACGCTGATTACAGAGACGGAGGCCCGGAAGCCACTGCATCAGGTCAGCGAGCAGGAGGCGCGGCAGGTTGCGGAGGCGGCGCGCGAGACCGAGTGGGCCATGCCGAGCTTCGTGCGCGAGCTGTTCCTCGGCCGGCTGAATCTCGATCTGATCGATCCGCCGCCCACGCTGGATGCGGAGCAGCAGGCGCGCGGCGCGGAATTCCTGCGCAAGATCGAAGACGTGCTCGCCTCGGTGGACGCGGAGGAGATCGAGCGCACCGGCAAGCTGCCGCAATCGGTCATCGAAGGGCTGCGGAGCATTGGCGCGTTCGGCATCAAGATCCCGCGCGAGTACGGCGGCCTCGGTCTCTCGCAGACCAGTTACAATCGCGCGATCGCGCTGATCAGCACGAAGTGCGCGGCGATCGGCGTGCTGCTCTCCGCGCATCAGTCGATCGGCGTGCCGCAGCCGCTCAAGATGTTCGGTAGCGACCAGCAGAAGAAGAAATACCTGCCGCGCCTCGCGCAGGGCGCGATCTCCGCGTTCGCGCTGACCGAGCCGGATGTCGGCTCGGATCCCGCGCGCATGGCCGCGACCGCGGATCCCACTGAGGATGGCAGCGCCTACATCCTGAACGGCGAAAAGCTGTGGTGCACGAACGGACCGATCGCCGAGGTCATGGTCGTGATGGCGCGCACGCCGGCGCGCGACGGCAAGCGCAAAGGCATCACCGCTTTCATCGTCGAGTCGGACATGCCCGGTGTCGAGACGGTGCATCGCTGCGATTTCATGGGCCTGCATGGCATCGAAAACGGCGTCATCCGCTTCACCAATGTGCGCGTGCCGCGCGAGAACGTGCTGTGGGGCGAGGGGCGCGGACTGAAGCTGGCGCTGATCACGCTCAACACCGGGCGCCTGACGATTCCGGCGACCTGCGCGGCGGCAGGCAAATGGTCCGTGCAGGTGGCGCGCAGGTGGAGCAACGAGCGCGTGCAGTGGGGCGCGCCGGTCGGCAAGCACGATGCGGTCGCGCAGATGATCGGCACCATGGCCGCGACCACGTTCGCGATGGAAGCGGTGGCCGAGCTGTCGGCCAACCTCGCGGATGCCGGCAAGTCGGACATTCGGCTCGAGGCCGCGATCGCGAAGATGTTCAACTCCGAGGCGGCCTGGCGGGTCGCGGACGATCTCATGCAGATCCGCGGCGGCCGCGGCTACGAGACCGCGGCCTCGCTCGAGGCGCGCGGCGAGCCGGGCATTCCCGTAGAACGCGTCATGCGCGATCTGCGCATCAATCTGATCTTCGAAGGCTCCAGTGAGATCATGCGGCTCTTCATCGCGCGCGAAGCCGTCGACCCGCACCTGTCACGGGCCGGCGCGCTGATCGATCAGGCCGCGAAGACCGGCGCGAAGCTGGCGGGCGCCATGAATCTCGGCGCCCACTTCGCCGCCTGGTACCCGCGCCTGGTCGCCGGCTGGGGACGCTGGCCGCGCTTCTCGGAGTACGGCCGCAACGCGGCGCACATGCGCTTCGTCGAGCGGGCCTGCCGCAAGCTCGGGCGCACCCTCTTCTATGCCATGGCCCGCTTCGGCCCCAAGCTCGAGAAGCGCCAGGCCGTGCTGTTCCGGCTGGTCGACGTCGGCGCGCAACTCTTTGCCATGTCCGCCGTTTGTGTGCGGGCCCGGCAGCTCACGAGCCAGAACCCATCCGACCGCACCCCTGAAGTGCTGGCCGATCTTTTCTGCCGCCACGCCCGCAGGCGCGTGAAGCGGCTGTTCGCGGACGTGTTCGGCAACGACGACCAGATGACCTATAAAGTTGCCCAGGATGTGCTTGCCGGCCGGTACGCCTGGCTGGAGCAGGGAATCGTGAATGCGCCGGAATAGTGGCTAGTGACGCGCATTGATTTGCTTGCAGTCGCCTAAGGAGGGGCATAGCTTAGCAGTCACCCGCTGTACCACCGTCTCCCGGGCATTCCTAAATGGCCTTCGTTGCGGCGCTGTTGCCCAATAAGGCGGACCGCGAGTCTCTGAATGTGGCGACGCCACCACATCAGGTTCTCTGGGCGGACACATGGCGCGACCTCTACAAGATGGTTCGCCGGCGCCCGGTTGCCGCCGTAATCGCTGATCTTCACGCCGAGAGCCGCAAGGACGGCGCACTGCGCGTCTTCCGCTTCTCGCAGCGCTATCCGCTCACCCCGCTCATCGTGTGGGGCGAGGCCGATGGTCGCGAGCTGTTCCGGCTCGGCAAAGCGGGTGCTGCCGACGTCATCCTCTCCGCGACCGCGGACGATGGCGAGCTGGTTCGTGATGTCCTCGACCGCGCCATCCATTGCAGCCTCGGCCCGACTATCGAAGCCCGCCTGCATGGACGGCTGCCGGCCGACGCGCTCCAGGTCGTCCGCTACGCGGCGGACCACGTGCCCGACCAGGTGCAGGTGCCGGAGTTGGCCACCGCGTTCGGCGTCTCGGTTTCGACCCTCGAGCGTCGCTGCGAGCGCTGGGGCCTCGCCACGCCCGGCCGGCTGCTGCTCTGGCTGCGCGTGCTGTACGGGTTGCGCTGGCTATTGGAGCCGGGGCGCAGCGTCGAGTCCGTCGCCTATCAGCTGGGCTACTCATCCGGCGCCGCTTTCCGGCGCGCCATCAAGGCGACGATCGGCGGCCGGCCCTCGCCGCTGCGCAACGCGCGCGGCTTCGAGCGCGCGCTCGACCAGTTCATTGCCGAGTGTCCGGGTGGAGAGGCTGTCCCCGTAATCGCAATCGGGAGCTGAAGGCATGGCCCGCTACGACCGCATCGCTCCGCTTTCTCCGCCGTCGCGCGAAGCCGCGTTTCCCGCCTGGCTGGTGCTGCGCGACATCGAGGGCAACGATCGCGATGCCGAAGTCGCGCGCCGGGCGCGCCTGCGTTTCCTGGCGATCCGGCCGGTCCGGCGCCTGCTCGACCGCGGCCTGAACCGCATGGGCCGCGACTCGTACCTCGCGCAGATCGAAGCCGTGCGCGAAGAGCTGGGCTATCTGCCTGCGCGCGATCTCGAGCGCATCCGCCTCGCGCGCTTCCTTCACAACGTGGAGGACCGCGATCCTGCGCGGGTTATTCAAGCCACGCTCGAAATGGCGGAGGCGTGCGCGGTAGCAGGCCAGACACACGGCGCCGAAGAGTACGCACTGACCGCACTGGGCCTCGCCAACGCGAACGGCGAGGAGCGGCTGCACGGACAGGCGCAGACGGTGCTCGCGCACGTGCACCGGCTGCGCGGCGAATGGGCCGCGGCCGAAGCATACGCGCAGAACGGCGCCGCGAGCGCGCGCCGTCTGAACCAACGGCAGGACCTGGTGCACGCGCGCGCCGAGCAGGCGCTCGCGCTGGCCGCACGCGGTGAAGCTGGTAGCGCGATCAAAATGCTCGAAGCCACGCTGCGTGAAATGCGCGCGGCCGGTGATACGCAAGCCGAAGCATTGACTGAAGCCAAGCTGTGCGAGTGCAAGCTCGCGCTCGGTGATGCGAGCGCCGCGGTCGAGCACGGCTGGCCCGCGCTCCGGCAGCTCGACGACCTGCGCGAACGGGCACTGCTGCTCGAGCACGTCGCGACCGCGTTCGCGCGGCTCGGCCTGCACAAGGCCGCCGAGCGCTGCTACACGATGGTCGCGCAGCGCGGCATCGACGCGGCACTGCGCGCACGCGCGCGCGCCGCGCAGGCCGTTGAAGCGGCAGCAGCAGGATCGGCGTCGCTTTTCCGCGAGCGGCGCACCGCTCTGTTCAACGACGCCGCGGAATGGTCGGCGGATCCGCGTGTTGCCGCGTTCGTGCACCTCGAGCTGGGGCGCGGCTGCGTCATCGTGAAGGATATGGATTTCGCGCGCGATCACCTGCGCGAAGCGATCGCCGTCGCGCGCCGTCACGCGCTCGCCGAAATTCTGGGACGGGCGGAGGAAGTGCTGACCGCGCTCGAGCAGAATTCCGCCCATTTGATTTCCGCCAGCGATAATGGTGTATCGGAAGCCGCGCGTCGCATTGCGGAACAGGCCGAGGCCCTCCCCGATCTCGCACTCACGCCGGTCTGAGCCTGGAACCTCGTAGTAAGTTGCCGGTATTTTCAGGCTCATGAGACTTCTCCGGCTGCTCCTGCCGCTCGCGTTCGCTGCGGCCACCCGCTCGTACGCTCAAACGCCATACGTCGACCCCGCGCTGCGCGCTTTGCTCGAGCCTTCGGCCCAGCAGGCGTTGCAGCAGCGGAGCGATGCGATAGCGGCAACCGGCGTTGCGATTCGCCGGATCACCGCGTTCGACGTGCCGCGTGTGTCGCTCTTCGCGGAAATTCGGGATGCGGAAGCGATCGCGGAGCTGAATGCGATCAGTGCGCGCATCGGCTCGCGCATTGGAGATCTTCTCACCGCCGAAGTCCCGCTCGCGCGGCTCGCGCGCATCGCCGCCTCACCACATTTCACGATGCTCGAGGCCGCGCGCAGCGTCTCCGTCGCGCACGACAGCAGCATGCGTGTGATTCGCGCCGATGCCGTGCGGCGCGCGGCGGGCGGCAGCTGGAACGGCACGGCGGGCAGCGGCGTCGTCGTCGGACTCTATGACACCGGTCTCGACTTCACGCACGAGGACTTCATCGATGCGGCCGGCCAGACGCGCCTGCTCGGCCTGTGGGATCAGACCGATCTCGCGGGCCCACCGCCGGCCGGGTTCGGCTACGGCCGTTTCTGCAGCCGCGCCGACATTCAGCAAACGATCGTGGCGCCGGCCACGCCGCTGTGCCCGCAGACCGACAGCAACGGACACGGCACTCACGTGCTGGGAACGGCCGCGGGTGATGGCTCCGCGGTCGGCAACGGTGGCGTGCCCTTCACCTTGGCCGGCGTTGCGCCACTGGCCGATCTGATGGTCGTGAAGGGCGGCAACGGCTTGTTCAGCGAGTCATCCATCATGGACGGGCTCGTGTTTCTGGAAGCTCAGGCGCGCGCGCTCGGCCGGCCGATGGTCGTGAACCTTTCGGTCGGTTCGCAGGCAGGTCCGCACGACGGCTCGCGTCTTTTCGAGGCGATGGTCGACCGCCTCGCGCGGCCCGGCTTCGTGATGGTCTTCTCGGCCGGCAACGAAGGCTTCAATCTCAACGATCGCAATCTCGACGGCACCGAGCCCGCGCGCGATCCGCGCTACTTCCACGGCAGCGGGCCGTCCGGCATGTCGCGCGATTTCACTATCGAAATCCTGCCCTACACGCCGCTGGGCGGCGCATGCAACGACTTCGTGCAGATCAACCTTTGGTATGAAGCTACCGACCGGCTGGACGTGAGCGTGCTCAGGCCGGACGGCGGCATCGTCAACGCGCCGTTCGGTGTGCTGCGCGAACAGGACAGCCAGGCCGGCAACGTTCGCATCGACAACGGATCGGGCGGCGTGAACGCACGCAACAACGCGTTCGAAGCCGACATTCGCCTGAATGATTGCGGCTCTGCCGCCGCGCCAATGCCGGGCATTTGGACGCTGCGCATTTCACCGGCAAACGGCGCATCGGGCAAGCCGTACCACTTCTGGATGTGGTCGCAGTCGCTCGGCGCGGCCACGATGGCGCGCGGCCGGCAGGGTTTCGACAATCACTACGTGGTCAGCTCGCCCGGCAACTCGCGCAGCGGCATCGCGGTCGGCGCATTCACGACCAAAGGCTGCTGGACATCGCCGGCCAAACCGGAAGGTCCGGTCTGCTTCGTAAGCATCGAGGAGCTCGGCGATCTCGCACGCTTCTCGAGCGGCGGTCCGACGCGCGACGGCCGTCTGAAGCCGGAGATCACGGCACCCGGTCTCGGCATTGCATCCGCCAAGTCGAGAAATTCGCCGGTCGCCGCCAATCGCGTGCTCGGCGACGGCGTGCACTGGATCAATCAGGGAACCAGCATGGCCGCGCCGCACGTGACCGGCGCAATCGCGCTCATGCTCGAGGGCCGACCCGATCTCACGCACACCGAGATCAAGGACATCTTCTCACGCACCGCCGCTCGCGATCGCTTCACCGCGCGCGTGTACGACAACTCGCCCGATGCGCTGCCGCGCCACTGGTGGGGAAACGGCAAGCTCAACGTGTGCGCCGCGCTCGGCGCGACCGGCCGCATGAGCGGCGGCGGCACCGGTCCCGTGGTCATCACACCCGCGGCGGACACTCTGCCGGTCAATGCGACGACGCGTTTCTTCAGCTGCAGTCCTACCGGTGCCGACATCGCGTTCCGCTCCAGTAATCCGGCGGTTGCCAGCGTCGATGCCGAAGGCACCGTGCGCGCGCTGCAGGTCGGCACCGCGTTAGTCATCGCGAGCTCGGGCGCCTTCGAGGACAGCGCGCAGGTAGTCGTTACCGATCCCGCGACCCTGCGCATCGCGCTGCGCGACATCGCGCCCGACAGCATCACGCCCGCTGCGCGCGGCACGCAGCTGCCGCTGCTCGCCGCAGTGCTGCGCGTCAACGGCTTCGAATCCATCGACGTCACGCAGCTCACGTTTCGTTTGACCGGGCAGGATCCGGCTGCGCGTTTCATTCTGGTCGCCGATGGCAATCGCAGCGGCCGCATCGATTTCGGCGAGCGCACGATCGCCGCGCGCACGGTTGCGCTGGACGGCACGCCGATTCAGATCGACCTGGCGCTCGATTCGGTAACCATCGCGCCGCGCGATTCGCTAAACCTGGTCGCCGCGCTCGAGCTGTCCGGCGCCTCGCCCAATCGCGCCTCGTTCACGGCGGAGCTGGTGCCGTCCGGCACGCGCTCGACAGGCGTGCGCTCGCTCGCCGCCAACCGGATCGATGCGATCACCACGCCGCTCGCTTCGTCCGCGGCGATCACGACCGTACTGACCGAGAGTCAGACTTTCGCGTTCAGTGAAAACCCGGTGCGCAGCGGGCGCGTCGTCTTCAATTTCGCGCAGGAGCCACGGCTGGCGGCCATCTATACGCTGACCGGCCGCCTGGTCACGGATCTCAAGCAGCGCGTCGGCACGAGCGGCAGCGTGGTGTGGGATCTCACCAACGACCACGGCGCACGCGTCGCGACCGGCGCCTATCTCGTGATCTTCGACTTCGGCAGCGGCACCGTGCGCGAAAAGCTGTTCGTGCTGCCGAACGCGGGTGCGCCGTGAGAAAGCTTTTCCTGATCGCTGGGCTGCCGATCGCCCTCGCGACGCCGCTGCACGCGCAGAGTGCCGGCGAGACCGGTGCGCAGGTCCTCCAGTTCAGTCCGGGCGGACGTGCGGGCGCATTCTCCGGCGCGTACACCGCCGTCAGCGCCGACGCGGACGCGCTGTTCTACAATCCCGCAGGCATTGCAGCTGCCCGTACCGGGGCGGCCGCGGCGTACGAGAACTACACGAACGACGTCGCATTCGGCTCGCTCGCCGGCTTCACGCGCCTGGGGTCCGTCAGCATCGGCGCGAGTCTCGTGTATCTCGATGCCGGCGAAGTCGCCGAGCTGGTGCCGGACCCCGAGTTCGGCGGCAACACCGGCACCGCGACCGGCAACCGCGTCAGCGCCGGCGAGGTTGCCGGACGCGTGTCGTTCGCGCTGCCTCTGCGCGCAGGTCGGCTGCGCGTCGGCGGATCGCTCGGCTTCG
Organism: Gemmatimonadota bacterium; assembly: GCA_052387015.1. GTDB lineage: Bacteria > Gemmatimonadota > Gemmatimonadetes > Longimicrobiales > RSA9 > CBJLQC01. Next base: position 8,175 of record JBQTJO010000236.1, on the reverse strand, counting down.
TGTCGGTCGGCGTCGCCAACATCACGGAGAACGCGCCCCTCGCGGATGTCGGCGTTCAGTACGATCTGCCGGCCCTCACGCTCTCGGCCGCGGCCCGCAATCTGGGCGGCAGCCTGTCCGGCGATGCGGGCTCGCTGCCGACCGAGCTGCGCCTCGGCGCACTGCTCCCCATCCGGAGCACCGGCGGCCTGGGCGCGAACGTCCTCATCGATGCGGTTTCGCGCGTGCGCGAAAGCTCCTTTGGTGTGCTCGCGGGTATAGAAGCCGGCATCATGCCCGGCAGCACGCGTGATATCGGCGCGGTCGCCCGCATCGGCTACGAGGCCGAGAGCGATCATCTCGCGGCGCTCCGCATTGGTGCCGGCGTGTCGGTGCGCTCGGTCGCGTTCGACTACACCTACCAAAGCTTCGACTTCATCGGCGCCGTGCATCGCATCGGCGTGCGCTGGTCGACTCGCTGAGCGCTTACGACAGTACGTCGCGGCCGCCGGCCGCGATCTGCTGCTGCCAGGCCTTGTAGTCGATGGCAGCCGCGAGCGCAGCTTCGATGCTGCGGATCACGTCGGTTTCACCGACTTCCTGACGCGCCCGCTCGACCAGCTCCGCGTCCAGAAAGAAACTGTAGGGCCGCCGCGCCGTTTCCTTGAGCTGCCTGGCTTTTCCGTTCGGACCATTCATGCGCGGATGATTGCTGGCGTTGCGGCGCACTTCCATGCGAGATTGAGTTATGGATGGTAAGAAGAGATTGATCGTCGTCGGCGACCGCGTGCTCATCCTTCCCGAGGAGGGCGAGGATCGCACGCACGTCGGCCTGTACCTGCCCGCCAGCGCGGTCGACAACCAGGCGGTGCAGGGCGGCAAGGTCGTCGCGACCGGGCCGGGCACCCCGATTTCCGCACCCACCGAGCTGAACGAGGAGCCCTGGAAGATCGCCGGCGGCGAGGCCAGGTATCTTCCGGTGCAGGCGCGGGTCGGCGATTACGCGATTTTCTTCCGGCGCGCCGCCGTCGAGATCACATTCGAAGAGCGCAAATATCTGGTAGTCCCCCAAGCCGCCATCCTCACGCTGGTGCGCGAGGATCCGCCCGAAGACAGCTGGTAGGCGCGGACCGCCGTCTCCCCTCGCGGGTAACACAGGAGCAGACACGCGGCCTCAATGGAGCGGGGCAGGCGTGCACTTTCCCACAACTATCGCTGTTTGCACCCAGGCGGCGGGAAAGTGCACACCTGACCCCGCACCTTTATCGGGGCCGCTTTCGTTGAGAGCAGGATCCCTTGAAGAATTCCGACTCCATGGTGCGCGCAACCGCTCTCGACGGGCTGGTGCGCGCCTTCGCGATCGACTCGACGCGGACCGTGGGCGCACTGCGCGAGCGTCACGGCACCGACCCCGCCGTCACCGCTGCGCTCGGCCGCCTCGCGACCGGAACCGTCCTCTTCGGCGCCATGCTGAAGCAGGAGGATCAGCTGGTCACGGTGCGCATCCAGGGCAATGGCCCCGCCGGTACGCTGCTCGCCTCCGCCAGCGGCAACGGCGACGTGCGCGGTCTCGTCTCAAATCCGCGCCCCGACATCGAGCAGGCCAAGGACAATGGCAAGCTGAATGTGTGCGGTGCGGTCGGCACCGAAGGGCGCCTGACCGTCACCCGCGATCTGGGCATGCGGCAGCCGCATACCAGTACCGTGGAGCTGGTGTCGGGCGAGATCGGCGAAGACCTCGCCCACTACCTGGCGCACAGCGAGCAGATTCCCTCCGCGGTCGGCATTGGCGTGTTCGTGCAGGCGAGCGGCGCGGTCGAAGCCGCCGGCGGTTACATCGTGCAGCTGATGCCCGGCCTCAAGGACGCCGACGCGCTCGCCATCGAGAGCGTCATCAGCGAGTTGCCGCACCCGACGACCATGCTGCGCGATGGGGACACGCCCGAAGCGATGCTCGAGCGCATCTTTCCCCATCAGCTCCAGATCCTCGAGAGCAAGCCGGTCCGCTTCTACTGCCCCTGCTCGAAGGAGCGGGCCGAGCGTGCGCTCATGCTGCTCGGCGCCGATGCCCTCCGCGAGATCATCGAGGCCGACCGGAGCAAGGGCGTGACCGAGGTGATCTGCCACTTCTGCACGGCGGAGCACCTGCTCACGATTGCCGAGCTCGAGGGGCTGCTGGGTTCGCCGAACTAGCGTTTTCTGCGTCAATTTTCACCTAAAGCTTGCTTCGGGCGGCCGATCGGGTGAAATTGGGCTCTCCCCGGTCACCCAAACCCGAGCATAATGAGCTGGTTCCGACGCAGGGCAAACACGCCTGAAGAGCCGAGTCGTAGTCTCGGCATGATGGAAGAGCTTGAGCTGATCTGGCGACGGGTGCGCACGCTTGCGCTCGGCGCGCCGGTTCTGCTGCTGGCCGGCTTCGGCGCGGGTGAAGCGACCAAGGGTCTGCTCGAGGTTCCTGCCGACAAGGCAGTTCGATTCACGACTGAAAAAGAAGTTCCGCGCATCCATCTCGAGGCGCTGTCCAGCCGCATGCATAGCATCGCGGCCTCGGGCGAGGCGACGGTGGACTACGTGACGCTGTACCGCGAGCACGTGGAGCCGGTCGAGAAGGTGCTGCTCCGCCACGGTATTTCGAGTGCGCGTGCGCGCAAGATCAGCTGGCCGCTGGTGCAGGAGTCGTCTCGGCGTGGTGTGGACCCGGCGACGACCGCGGCGATCCTGCTGGTCGAGAGCGAAGGCAATCCCAAAGCGCGCAGCTCGGTCGGCGCGCGCGGTCTGATGCAGGTCATGCCGCTATGGATTGGTCACTGGCGCAACTGCGGCCGCGATCTCTACGACATCGAAGACAACATCTGCAACGGCACCAGCATTCTCGCGTGGTATCTGCGGAGCCACGGCGACGAGCGCAGTGCGCTACTCGGCTACAACGGCTGCGTGCGCGGCACGAACACGCCGAACTGCCACACCTATCCGAACAAGATCTGGCGGCTGCGCGAGCAGATCAAACGCGAGATCGACGCGAATCGCCCCAGGCGGCCGCAGGCCTCGGCCGGCGACTAGGACGCGAGTCGCGTCGCGATTTCAGCGAGCAGCTCGGCCGCGGCGACCGTTCCTCTCTCGTAATTCCCCAGACTCATCCACTCGTTGGGCGCGTGCGCGTTTTCGCCGGGCAGCCCGAATCCCATCAGCAACGCGGGCGCTTCGAGGATGCGCTCGAACTCCGGAACGATCGGGATCGATCCGCCTGAACCGCCGTAGACCGGCTTTTTGCCGAACGCCTTTTCCAGCGCCGCCGCGCCGGCATCATAGAGCGGACCTTGTGTGTTCGCGCGCCACGCGTTGCCCCCGTGCAGATATTCGACGCTCACGGTCACGCCGGCCGGCGCGACCGCTTCGATGTGTTTCTTGATCAGGTCGCCGATTTTGCGGGGATCCTGATTCGGGACGAGCCGGGCGCTCACTTTCGCCATGGCGCTCGCGGGCAGCACCGTCTTCGCGCCCTCGCCGGTGTAACCCGAGAGCAGGCCATTGATCTCGATGGTCGGGCGCACGAGCAGGCGCTCGAGCGTCGTGAAGCCCGTCTCGCCGAGCAGGGTTGGCGAGCCGGTCTCCTTCCTGAAATCTTCGTCCCGCCACGGCAGTTTTGCGATCTGCTGACGGAACGCGGCCGCATCCTGCACGTCGTCGTAGAAGCCCGGCACCGCAACGCGCCAGTTCTCATCGTGGAAGGATGCGATGATGCGAGCGAGCGCGGTGGCCGGATTGATGACGGCACCGCCGTACGAGCCGGAGTGCAGATCCTGCGCGGGCCCGTGCACCCACACCTCCAGGTAGGACATGCCGCGCAGCGATGCGTCCAGGGTCGGCAGATCCGGCGCGATCATCGAGGTGTCCGAGATGACGATCGCATCGCACGCGAGCTGCGCGACGTTCTGCTCGATGAAGGGCAGCAGGTTCTCGCTGCCGACCTCCTCCTCGCCTTCGGCCACGATGACGACGTTCACGGGCAGTTTGCCATTCGACTTGAGGTGCGCCTCGAGTGCTTTCAGATGCAGATACAGCTGGCCCTTGTCGTCGACGGAGCCGCGCGCGTAGACGCGGCCGTCGCGCACGGTCGGCTCGAACGGCGGCGACTGCCAGAGATCGAGCGGCTCGACCGGCTGCACATCGTAGTGACCATAGATCAGAACGGTGGGCACGCCGGCGCCGGCATCGCGCCATTCCGCCGTGACGATCGGGTGCCCTTTGGTCTCGTGCACTTGCACGGTCATGCCGATCTCACGAGCGCGCTCGGCCAGCCAGTCGGCAGCTTTCCTGACATCCTGCTTGTGCTCGGAGCGCGCGCTCACGCTCGGAATGCGCAGGAATTCGAACAGCTCGTCCTGGAAGCGCTGGCGATGGCGGTCTATGTATGCGCGAACGTTTGCACTCATGATTCGGATCCCATTGCAAGAAGGTACTCGCGGAACGGCTTCGGCAGCTCATCCACGCGGCCGGCGCGCAGCCGCTCGAGCGGGGTCGCGGAGCTCAGGGTCTGCCAGAAGAGCGCCGGCTTCGGCAGCGCTGCCGCACGCGCAATGAGTGCCGCGGCCGCCTTCGCGGTATAGGTCGGATCGAGCTCGATCCCCCGCTCCGCAAAGTGAGCGGTGGCCTGCGCGCCGTCCGCGGTCTCCAAACCGTAACCGCCGCCGATGTAGTCGTGCAACAGCTCGACGCGGGCGAGCGCGTCGTTGGCGACGTCGAGCTCGACTCCCGCCCGGCGAAGCTGCGCCTGTGCGCCATGCACGAGGCGGGCGAGCGCGCGCTCGTTGGTGACCATGCGCGCGGTGATGCGGACCGCCTTGATCCGCGTCTTCAGCCCGGCGATCGCAAACCCGAGCGCCAGCCCCGCGGCCGTTCCGAGCGTGCCGGCGGCGACCACGACGGTCGCGGGCTCGGGCGCCGCGCCTTGCTCGGTCTGCTCGGCCAGCTCGAGGGCGGCATTCACGTAACCGAGCGTACCCAGCGCATCCGAGCCGCCCGCCGGAATCACGAATGCACGCTGATTCCAGTAGCGCAGCGTCGTCGCAAAAAGCGCCGCCGGAATCAGCTCCATGCGGCGCGTGAAGCGCAGCTCAGCGCCGCAGCCCTGATCGAGCAGCAGCACCTCGCGCACGTGCGACGTGAGCGGCTGGGGAAAGAGGACGAGTGTGACATCGAAGCCGCTGGCGTGGCCGTAGATCGCGGTAGCCAATGCGTGGTGCGAGCCGGCGGCGCCCACGGTGATGAGTCTGCGTGCGCCGCGCGCTCTGGCCGCGCCCAGCAGAAACTCGAGCTTGCGGACTTTATTACCGCCGTAGGGTTCGCCCGACAAATCGTCCCGCTTGATCCAGCAGTCCGTTTGCGGAAGCGGATGCGGAAGCGGGAGCGGTTCGACGGGCGTTGGCGTTCTTGCCAGTGCTACCCACGGGAGTCGTGAAGCGATAGCCGGAAATTTTCGAAACAGAGCGGGTTCACGCATGCGCGAATATTACGCACCCGCACCCGCGCCCGCTTCCGCTTCCGCCTCCGCTTCCGCATCCGCCTCCGCCTCCGCCTCCGCCTCCGCTTCCGCCTCCGCTTCCGCCTCCGCCTCCGCCTCCGCTTCCGCCTCCGCTTCCGCCTCCGCCTCCGCCTCCGCCTCCGCTACATGATCCGACCGCTCGGAGACTGAGCCGTGGCCGCTGGAGCGGTCGGTGTCGGCCGCGCCTTGAGCACGGTCTGGCACCAGAGATCGGCCGCCTCATTGAGCACATCGACAATGGTGCGGCCGCGGAATGTCATCTCGATCGCGCCGGGCAGCGGAGTGGTTTGCCGCTTTTGCGAGTGTGGCCCCATTTCCACGATGCGATCCAGCACCGCAGTGAGGGTTTCGTCCGTGCCGATGCGTCCGACGCTCGTGACCCGCCATGGACCTTCTACGCTATAACCGTCGGGGAACGTGATTCGAGTCGTGAGAGCCTCGCCTTCGCGCTCGGCCCGACAGCTGGCTTCATTGTTGGCCATTTGTGCCTGTAACGTGCCCGCCATGAGCAGCACTGCCACTGCAACGCCTACCCCCCGCATACAGCCTCCTCCGCGCTGGCGTCCAGGCTTCTAAAGCGCAAGAATGGGTCCGTAGCACGACCCCTCGAGGACGGGATTTCACATGCGCTCGACCCGCCGCTTCTTCCTGGCGCGCCTCGCCGCAGGCGCCGCCGCTGCACTCGTCTGGCCCGCGCGCGCGTACCCCCGCGCGACCACTCCAACGCCACCGCTGCCGCAGCCGCCGCCGGGCGCGCTGCCGGCCGAGTTCTGGGATGAGCTGCGCAAGCAGTTTCTGATTCCGCGCGAGGAGGCGTTCTTCAACACCGGCACGCTCGGCGCATCGCCGCGCGTCGTGCTCGATGCCGTCGTGCAGCACATGACCCATGTCGATCGCGACATCGCGCACTGGGACTACAAGCCGGAGCACGAGAATTACTTCACCGGCTACTATCCCGAGCTGCCGGTGCGCGCGAAGATCGCGCAGCTGATCAATGGGTCGGCGGAAGAAATCGCACTGACCCAGAACGCGACGTTCGGCATGAACTTCGTCGCCAATGGCCTGGATCTCGGACCGGGTGACGAGGTCCTGATCGACGAAGGCGCGCATCCGGGCGGACGCTGCGGCTGGGAGCTGCGCGACAAGCGTTACGGCGCGCGCGTGAAGTACCTGCGCCTGCCGGTGCCGCCGAAAAATCCCGCCGAGCTTATCGCGCTGTACGAGAATGCGACGACGCCGCAAACGCGCGTCTGGGCGTTTCCGCACCTCACCAGTGGGACGGCCATCCGGTTCCCGGTCGCGGAGCTGTGCCGGCGCGCGCGCGAACGCGGCATTCTCACCGTGGTCGACGGCGCGCAGACGTGCGGCCATCTCGCAATCGATGTGCGCGCGCTGGGCTGCGATGCGTATTTCTCGTCGCCCCACAAATGGCTGCTCGCGCCGAAGGGCACGGGCTTTCTGTACGTACGGCGCGAGACGCTGCCTCGCGTGTGGGCGACGCTCGCGAGCGGCGAATGGGACAACTACCAGGATGGCGCATTCCGCCTGATGCAGTACGGCACGGGCAATCTCTCGCTGCTGGTCGGACTGGAGAAGGCGATCGACTTTCACCTCGCGATCGGCCCGCAGCGCGTGCAGGAGCGCGTGATCGGGCTGGCCGAGCGCCTGCGCGCGGGGCTGCAGGGGATCGACGGCGTCAGCATCAATTCACCCGTGCATCCGGAGCTGCGCTCCGCGACCACGGTCTGGTCGCTGGCCGGCGTGAGCGCGGCGGACCTGCAGGATCGTCTTTGGGATGATGCGCGGTTGCGCGTGCGCAGCATGGGTGACCCGCTCGGCGTGCGGCAGTGCTGCCACATCTACAATTCGGAGGTCGAAGTCGATCGCACACTCGAGGCTGTGCGCGCAATCGTCCGCACATGAAGCTGCGCGGCATCATACGCGGCAACATTCTCTGGCTGTCGGTCGTCTCGCTGCTGACGGATCTGTCGAGCGAGATGATCTACCCGCTGCTGCCGTTCTTCCTGACCACGGCGCTGGGCGCCGGGCCCGCGTTTCTCGGCATTGTCGAGGGCATCGCCGAAACGACCGCCAGCCTGCTCAAACTGGCGAGCGGCTGGCTGTCCGATCACATGGGCCGGCGCAAACCGCTGGTGGTGGCGGGCTATGCGATCGCGAGCGTCGCGCGCCCGCTCATCGGCTTGGCGACCGCGCCATGGCACGTGCTCGCGATCCGCGTCACCGACCGGATCGGCAAGGGCGTGCGCACCGCGCCGCGCGACGCGCTGCTGGCCGAATCCGTCGACCCCGCCGTGCGCGGCACCGCCTACGGTTTTCACCGGGCCGCCGATCACGCGGGCGCGGTCCTCGGACCGCTGATCGCCTCCGGCATCCTGCTGCTGGGCATAGGCGGTCACCGCTTCGTTTTCCTGCTGGCCGCCATTCCGGCAGCGCTCAGCGTGCTCGTGCTCCTGCTGCGCGTGCACGAGCCGGAAGCCGCGGTCAGACTCGCGCCCAAGAGGCGCTTCGAAGGGTTCGGCGGATTGAGCGCGCCGTTCCGCCGGTTTCTGCTGATCATCGTGCTTTTCACGCTCGGCAACGCGACGGACGCGTTTCTGCTGCTGCGCGCCCAGCAGCTCGGCGTGGGCATC
>JBQTJO010000235.1:0-2231 GCA_052387015.1 Gemmatimonadota bacterium | reverse complement strand
TCGGCGCGGCCGTAGAACACCGCCTGAACCCAGGGCAAGCCGCCATAGATCGTGTAGGCCAGGCCGAGTGCCACCACCATCAGAAAGGACGGAAGCACGAACGCAATTCCGGCCAGCGTGGCTCCGGTAATGCGGTAGTGCACGAAGCCGATGTAGATGGCGAGTTGGGCCGCGAGTGGTCCGGGAGCGAGCTGTGAGAGCGCCAGCCCTTCCATGTACTCGGCTTCGGCAATCCAGCGCCTCGTCTCGACCAGGTCGCGCCGCATATATTCGATCAATGCGACCGGCCCGCCGAAGCCAATGGTGCCGAGCTTCAGGAAATACTTCGTGAGCTGCCAGAGGGAATAGTTCAATGAAAGGTGGAGGAAATGAGTGGACGTAGCCTGCTGGTCGCGGTCGCAGCCGCACTAATCTCCGCTGGCGGCAGTTCAGCGCCGGCCGGTATCGACTGGAAAGCGGTCGAAGCCGCACTCGGAAGAACCGGTTCCATGCAACCGGGGGATGTCTTCAAATTCAGCATGCCGCGCACCGATCTTACGGTTATATCCCGGGGCGTCCGCATCAAGCCCGCGCTCGCCCTCGGTTCGTGGCTCGCTTTCAGGCAAACGGGTGAGAACGAAGCGATGGCAATGGGCGATCTGGTGCTCACCGAGAAAGAATATAACCAGGTCGCCGCGCGCCTGCAGCGCGCCGGCGTCGGCCAGACGGCCGTCCACAAGCATCTGTTAGAAGAGACGCCCGCAATCTGGTGGCTGCACATTCATGCGCACGGCGATCCGGTGGCAATCGCAAAGACCGTCCGTGCGGCCCTTGCGCTTACCGGTACGCCGCCGGAACGAAAGCAGCCCGAGCCAGCGCAGCAGCTGGAGCTCGACACCGCCCAAATCAGCCGGATCCTGGGCCACGGCGGCAGAATCGGCGGTGGTGTCTATCATGTGAGTGTTGCGCGCGCCGAGACGATTCGCGCCGACGGCGCCGAGGTGCCGCCCGCCATGGGTACCGCAACCGCCCTGAATTTCCAGCCGACGGGTGGCGGCAAAGCCGCCATCAACGGTGACTTCGTCATGGTCGCGGAAGAGGTTCAGGAGGTCAGCCGTGCGTTGCGCGACCACGACATCGAGGTGGTGGCGCTGCACAACCACATGCTCGCTGAGGAGCCGCGTCTGTTCTTTCTGCACTTCTGGGCGAACGATGATGCCGTGAAGCTGGCACACGCTCTCAAGGCTGCGCTGGACCGCACTAACGTTCAGCGATGATGCAATCTCCCGGGCACCCGAAGCGAAGATACACGATCGTCCGTGCTTTCGCCGAGTTCCTGGGCATCCCGACCGCCCTGATTGCCGGGTTTCTGACGCTGGCGGTCGTCACATACCTAATCGACCGGACCAGGATCGCCTGGCTCGAGCCCGCACGCGCGGTCCTCAGAGCGCATGTCTTCGCGGATGCCGCCGCGACCAGCGCCCTGCTCAGCACGATCGCCGCCGGCATCATCACCGTGACATCCATCACCATCTCGCTGCTCCTGCTGGCGGTCGCTCAATCCGCCGCATCGATGACCAGCGAGGTGATTGATCAGTTCCTCCGGCGCAGACACAACCAGGTCTACTTCGGCTTTTTCATCGGCCTTTCTCTATACGCGCTGCTCACGCTCGCTACCGTCAGCGAGCCGTTCAATCCGGTTTTCGGCGCAAGCAGCGCGTTCCTGCTGACGGTTGTTGCGCTCTATCTGCTGCTGGTGCTGCTCTACACGTCGGTCAATCAGATGCGAACGCCCGAGATCGTCGAGGCCATTCACGACCATATGATCGCGGCGCGGACGCGGCAGCTCGAGCTGGTCTGGCGCACTCGCCGCACGCCGTCGCTCGAAGAACCGCTCAGCGTCACCGTACGAGCGAAGCAACGCGGCTTCTTCACACACGTGGATCTCGACCTCTTGCAGGCGGCCGCTGGCGGCGATCGCGAGACAAGGGAAATCGTGCTGCTCGTGTCGATCGGATCGTACGTGGCGTTCGGGGATGAGATCGCCGTCGTCCGGGCCGCTACGCGAGAAAACGCCGAGCGAATGGCCGATGTGGTAGAGCGCGCAGTCCGGCTCGAGCGACAGCGCGATGTTGCGACCGATCCGGCGTACGGTATCGAACAGCTCGAGACCATCGCCTGGACGTCCATTTCCAGCTCGAAATCCAATCCGGCGCCGGGGCTGCTGATCATTCGCACGCTGCGCGATGCGC
>JBQTJO010000234.1:0-5514 GCA_052387015.1 Gemmatimonadota bacterium | reverse complement strand
GCCAGTATCTGGTCACGCGCGGCATCACGCGGGAGACCGCGGAGCGTTTCGGGCTCGGCTACGCGCCCGACTCGTGGCGTTCGCTGCGCGACGCGGCACACAAGCATGGCATCAGCGATGAGGCGCTGCTCGATGCGGGGCTGATCAAGGAAAGCGAGAAGAGCGACCGGGACGAGCCGTACGACCGTTTTCGCGATCGCCTGATCTTTCCGCTCGCAGAGACGACCGGCCGGACCGTCGCCTTCGGAGGTCGCGTGCTGCGCGCATCGGAAGGCGCGCCGAAATACCTGAATTCGCCCGAGACCGCGATCTACCAGAAGGGCCGCATGCTCTACGGACTGAACTGGTCGCGTGCGGCGATCCGTCGCGAAGGCGTCGCGCTGGTCGTTGAAGGATACATGGACTACGTCTCGCTCGCGTCCGCCGGTATCGATAACCTGGTCGCCGGCATGGGGACCGCGATGACCGGCGAACAGGCCGCGCTGCTCGCGCGCTACTCGCGCAAGGCCGTGCTGCTCTACGACAGCGATCTGGCCGGCCTGAAGGCGACTTTCCGCAGCGGTGACGCGCTGCTCCAGACCGGCGTCGAGCCGCTGGTCGCGTCGCTGCCACCGGGCGAAGATCCGGATTCGCTGGTCCGCAAGGGCGGTGGGCGCGCCTTGAGTGAGACCATCGACGCTGCCGTCGACGTGCTCGATCGCAAGCTCCAGATTCTCGAGCAGCGCGGCTTTTTTGCCGACATCGAAGGCGTCCGCCAGGCGCTGGATCGCCTGCTGCCCACCGTGCGCGCGGCCGCCGATCCTGCGCTCAAGGACATTTACGTCGCGCGCGTCGCACAGCGCACCGGCGTGCGGCGCGAGACCATCGAGGCCGCGCTCACGTCGAATCGCCCGCTCGCGGCGGTCGGCCGATCGGCACCTCGGCGTCCGCCCGCCAGCGCGCCGGCGGACGCCGAGCAGACCCCACAACGCGAACGGCGTGGGGCCGAGCGCCAGCTGGTGCTGTTGCTGCTCCGCGATGCCAGCCGCATCGCGCCGGCCACGACCGTGCTACAGGCCAGCCATTTTCGTGACCCGGTTTACCGTGAAATATTCGACTGGCTGGCGCGCGGCAGCACTGATGCCGAGGCGCTGTCGCCGGAAGCCCGGCCGCAGCTCGAGCTGTTGCAGGGCGAAAAGATCGACTTCGGCGAAGGCGACCGCGCCTTTGAGGACATCATCAACGATTTGCTCGCGACACCGCTGATGATGGAAATGCGCAGAATCAATCGGGCGCTGCGTGGGCCGCTCGAGCCGGGCGTCGAAGAACGTGCCGTGCGCCGCAAGATGGAGATCAAGGCTATGCTGAAAAACCTGGAGAAGATCGGCTTCAAGACGACCCGCTATCGTGCGATCCAGCGCACGCGGGCCGATCAACCCTCACCCGAGCAGAGCGAATGAACGAGCTGTATTCCTCGTTGTTGCAGTTGCAGGAGTTGGATCTGGAAATCGAGCGGGCGCACAGTCGCGTTCAGGCATTCACTCCGCGGCTGGAGGAGCTGCGCGCTGGCGTGACGGCGATCGAGCGTGAGATGGAGCAGGTTCGTGAAAAGCTCGAGCAGCTGCGCAAGCAGCAGGCGAAACTGGATCACGGCGTCAACAACAAACGCGAACGGTTGCGCATCTTCAAGGAAAAGGCGGAGAAGGCACGCAATATCCGTGATGAGGCGGCGACGCGTACCGAGCTGGATTTCATCAAGCGCGCGGTGGAAGCCGAGGAGGCGGAGGCCGCGGAGGTCACCGATCAGGTTCGGCGCCACGATATGAAGGTCGAGGAGCTGCGCAAGGCGGCGACCAGGACGAGTGAAAACCTTCAGCCGCAGGTCGAGGAGCTGGAGACGCAGCGCCGGCAGGCGGCTGATGAGCTGAAGATTCTGCAGGACAAGCGCGCCAATGCGGCGCTGCACGCCGACAAGCCGGCCGTCCGTCTTTACGATCGCGTGCGCGCCGGCAAGCACAGGACGGCGCTCGCGCCGCTGACCGCCGACGGCGCGTGCGGCAGCTGCTTCAACGTGCTGCCGCCTCAGGAGCAGTCGGAAATTCGGCAGGGCAGCACGCCGCGCCGCTGCGAGGCGTGCGGCGTCATTCTGTACCCCGCGGACGCACGCTGAACGGATGAGCTCGGCACTCCTGCAGCAGACCGCGCCGCCGCGCTGGGTGCCGCGCGCGTTGCCGGCTGATGGCGCAATCGAAGGTCTGGCGGCCGCGCTCGGGTTGCCCGCCACCGTCTGCAAACTGCTCGCGCTGCGCGGCTACGGCGATCCCGACAGCGCCAGGCGCTATCTGAAGCCGCGACTCGAGGAGCTGCACGATCCCTTCCTGTTCGCCGGCATGGACAGCGCGGCCGAGCGCATCAGCACGGCCATCCACCGGGGTGAGCGCATCCTCGTGCACGGCGACTACGATGTCGATGGCATTTGCGCGGCCACGCTGTACACGCGCATCCTGCGCCGGCTCGGCGCGGACGTCATTCCGTTCGTACCGCACCGCATCGCAGATGGCTACGATCTGAGCGACGCCGGTGTACGCGCCGCGGCCAAGGCAGGCGCTTCGCTGATTCTGACCGGGGACTGCGGCATCGTCGCGCACGACGCGATCGATGCGGCGAGCAGCGCCGGCATCGACGTGATCGTCACCGACCATCACACACCTGGCGATGCCCTGCCACGCGCGGTGGCCGTGGTCAATCCGAACCGCGCCGACTGCCCGTATCCCGGCAAGGGGCTGGCGGGCGCGGGCGTCGCTTTCAAGGTGTGTCAGGCGGTCGCGCCCGCGTTTGGTGTTTCGGACCAGGACCTCTGGTATTATCTCGATCTGGTAGCGGTCGCGACTATCGCGGACCTTGCGCCGCTGACCGGCGAGAACCGCGTGCTCACGCGCTACGGCCTGAGAGTCCTGAAGGAATCCAGGAACCCCGGCCTGCGCGCGTTGCTCAAGACCGCCGGTCTCGCGGATGTTCGCGAGCTTGCCGCAGGCCAGATCAGCCACGTGCTCGCACCGCGCATCAACGCGGTCGGCCGAATGGATGACGCGGCGCGCGGCGTCGCACTGCTGATGGAAGACGATGACGCGCGCGCCATGCAGATCGCGCAGGGACTCGAGGAGGAAAACCGCATTCGGCAGGAGACCGACAAGGCCACGCTGAAGCAGGCGCTCGAGCTGCTGGCAAAGGATTTCGATCCGGACCGCCACCGCGCGATCGTGCTGGCGGAGCAGGGCTGGCATCCGGGTGTGATCGGCATCGTCGCTTCCCGCGTCGTCGAGGTGCTGAACCGGCCGACCGTTTTGATCGCCTTGAACGAGAATGGTGCGCGCGGCCGCGGCAGCGCCCGCTCCATTCCCGGTTTCCATCTGTATGACGCGCTGCACGCGTGCGGGCAGCATCTCGAACGCTTCGGTGGCCACAAGTACGCGGCCGGCATGGACATTCTGGCCGAGAACATCCCGGCATTTCGCGCCGAGCTCCAGGAGTACGCGTACGCGCATCTCACACTCGACGACCTGGTTCCGGAGCTGACCTACGACCTCGAGGTGCGGCTGCCCGAGGCGAATGCCACGCTGCATCGGCTGCTGCGGCATTTCGGGCCGCATGGCGTCGGCAATCCGTCACCGGTCTTCGTCACGCGCGCCGCGGCGGTAGCATCGATGCGCGAGGTCGGTGAAGGTCACGCCAGGCTCGATCTCTCACAGGACGGCAGCCGGCTCCAGGCCATCGGCTTCCGCATGATGCATCGCGTAAAGGAGATCGACCTGTCGCGCGCGGTCGATGTCGCATTCCACCTGCAGATCGAGCGCTGGAACGGCAACGAATACCTGCAGGCAAAGCTGCTCGACATCCGACCATCCAATTGAGAATCATCGCGGGGAAGTGGCGGGGCTGGATCATTGACGCGCCGCCCGGGCGCAAGACGCGGCCGACGTCGGATCGTGTGCGCGAGGCGTGGCTGAGCGCGATCCAGACGGAGATCCCCGGCAGCACGGTACTCGACCTGTTCTCCGGCTCGGGTGCGCTCGGCATCGAGGCGCTTTCACGCGGCGCCCGGCACGCCACCTTCGTCGAGCAGGCCGCACCGGCCATCCGCACGCTCAAGAACAACCTGGCCAGGCTCGGCATCGAAGCGCCGCACACCACCATCGTGCGCGCGGACGCGCTACGGTATGCCGCCGGCGCCGATAAGCTGGCGTTCGATCTCGCGCTGGCCGATCCGCCCTACAACCAGGGCTTCGCGGCCGAGCTGCTGCGCAGCTTTGCGCGGCGTCCGTTCGCGCGCTGGTTCTGGGTCGAGCATGCGACCGACGAGGCCTTGCCGGATATAGCCGATGCGCGCACGCGGACGTATGGTGATACGGCACTCACTTCAGTGGTGGCACCCGAATGAGCGAGAACTCGAAGAGCCGGCTGGCGATCTACCCGGGATCGTTCGATCCGATGACACGCGGCCACGAAGATATCGTGTGTCGCGCGCTCGGCTTTGCGGAGCGCGTGGTGGTGGCGGTCGCGCACCGCCGCACGCAGCAGAAGAGCGGACTGTTCGCGATCGAGGAACGCGTCGAGCTGATTCGCGCGGTGTTTCGCGCTGAGCCGCGCGTCGAGGCGGCCGATTTCGATGGCCTGCTGGTCGATTACGCGCGCAAGCGGGATGCGCGCCTGATCATCCGCGGCCTGCGCGCGGTCTCCGACTTCGAGTACGAATTCCAGATGGCGCTCATGAACCGGCAGCTCTGGCCCGACATCGAGACCATCTTCCTGGCGCCCGACACGCGCTACTCGTATCTGTCCGCCTCGCTGGTTCGCGAGATCGCATCGCTCGGTGGCGACGTGACCGAATTCGTGCCGCCGGTCGTGCTGGACCGGCTTCGAAATCGGCTCGGCGGATGATCGATTTCCTGGAAAGCGTTCAGCAGAAGGCCGCCGCACGCCCGCGCCGAATCGTTTTTCCGGAAGCCGGCGACCAACGCGTCGCGGCCGCGGTCGCGGCGCTGAGGACACGCAAGCTGGTGGCGCCCATCGTCGTCGAAAACCCGTCCGATCATGCGCGCTTCGAGCAATACGCCGAGACTTTGTTCACGCTCCGCAAGCCGAAAGGACTCAGCTGGGACGGCGCGCGCGAGGCGATGCGTGATCCGCTGAATTTCGCGGCCATGATGGTACGCCACGGTGATGCGGATGGCAGCGTGGCCGGTGCCGTGCGCACGAGCGCGGCCGTGCTGCGTGCCGCCATTATCGGCGTGGGTGCGGCGCCCGGGATCCGCCACGTATCGTCGGCATTCTACATGGTCGTGCCCGGCTGGGAGGAGGTCATCACCTTCACCGACGCGAGCGTGATTCCCGAGCCGGACGAGGAGCAGCTGGCGGATATCGCGGAAGCCGCGGCGGTCGCGCGTGTCAGGATCGTCGGCGACCAGCCGCGGGTCGCGTTCTTATCTTTTTCGACCCATGGCAGCGCCGCTGCGCCGTCTCCAGCCCGAATGCGGA
>JBQTJO010000233.1:0-1738 GCA_052387015.1 Gemmatimonadota bacterium | reverse complement strand
GCGCGAAGGTGAGCGCGTACCCCAACCGTCGGCTGACCGGCGCGGTGACGAGCATCGCGCCGCGCGCGACGGTGGGCGCGGCCGGTGTGCCGATGTACATCGTGCGTGCGCGCGTCGACAATCGTGCGCATCTGCTGCGGCCGGGCATGAGCGCATACGCGAAGATCAGTGCGGGCTGGCGGCCTTTGGCCGTGACGGTGCTGAGGCGGCCGTGGCGGTGGCTGAGAATGCGAGTGTGGTGACATGAAAAACGGACAACAGGTCCTGCTATTACTCCTCCTCGCCGGCTGCGGCGCCGAGATCGACTCCGACCGCGCGCCCGTGTCCCTCGAGGTACAGCCCGCCACCGCGGCGACCGCCTCGGCTGATGTTGCGGCTGCGCCCATCGCATACCGAACCGTGCTCTATTCCGAGCACGACGCGATCGTCACCGCCCGCAAGACCGGTGTCGTGCGGGCGACGCTAGCGGAGCTCGGTGATGCGGTCGCCGCCAACGAGGTGCTCGCCATTCTGGATGACGAGCGCGAGGCGGCCGCGCTGCAATCAGCCGAAGCCGCGCTCGAGCTGGCGCGCGCGCAACACGCGCGCGCGACGGCGTTGCAGGAGCAGACGATGATCACGCAGACCGAGCTGGACTCGGCGATCTACAAGCACAAGGCCGCCGAAGCGGCGGTGCGCGACGCACGAACGCGCTTGGACTACACCCGCATCCGCGCTCCCTTTGGCGGCCGCATCGCGCAGCGGTCCGTGCGTGTCGGTCAGACCGTGAGCGAGGGCGATCCGGCGTTTCGTGTGACGGCGCCGCGGCCGCTGCGCGCTTCGATCCGGTTACCCGAGCTGCAGGCGCGCGCATTGACAAGCGGCAGTGAGGTGTCCTTGCGCGGTATCGATGGCGTTCGCGTCAGTGGTCGCGTGGCCCGCATCGCGCCGGCCGTCGACCCGGCGAGCGGGACCATTGAGCTGCTGGTCGACGTCGCGCAGCCGCGCTCGCTGCGTCCCGGCTCTACCGTCGATGTCGAGATCCGGCCGGCCGTCACGCAGAAGGCCTCGCGGTGAGCGCGAACCCGCGGCTTCGGCGCAACCTGCGCTTCATCGAGCAGCTGCAGGACGGCGTGCCGATGCACGTCGTCAAGGATCCGGTCACGCTCAAGTATTACCGCTTCGGCAGGAACGAAGTCGCCTTGATGCAGCTGATGGATGGCACCCGCTCGCTCGAGCAGATGGCGAGTGCGGCCGCGGAGCAGCTGGGCATCACGACGTCGGCGGATGCGATCGAGCGCTTCGTGCAGACACTCAAGCAGATGGGGCTGGTCGAGCGCACACAGGAGGAACGCAGCGCGCTGCTCCAGGAATACGTGCACCGCGAACGGCACGCACGTGCGCGCGGTGATGGCGCGACCGTGCTACGCATGCGCTTCTCGCTCGGCGATCCCGACGCGCTGCTCGGCCGCATGAATCACGCGTTCGGATTCTTCTTCACGCCCGCCTTCATCGCCGCGTCTGCCGTGCTGTTCGTGGCGTATGTGCTCGTGCTCGGCACGCACTGGACGGCGTTCACGACCGGCTTGAGCGCCATGTACAGCGTAGAGCGCTACACGCTCGGCTTCGTGCTCATGCTGTATGCGACGATGCTCGTCGTCTTCCTCGTGCACGAGTTCGGACATGGTCTTACCTGCAAGCATTTCGGGGGCGAGGTCCACGAGCTGGGTGTAATGCTGATCTATTTCATGCCGGCGTT
>JBQTJO010000232.1:0-3049 GCA_052387015.1 Gemmatimonadota bacterium | reverse complement strand
CCGGCTCGCAACCCAGATCGGCAGCCGGCTGGTCGGCGTGCTCTATATCCTCGACGAGCCATCCATCGGCCTGCATCAGCGTGACAACGAGCGCCTGCTGCAGACGCTCAAGCAGCTGCGCGATCTCGGCAACACGGTATTGGTGGTCGAGCACGACCGCGACACGATCATGGCGGCGGACTACATCATCGATCTCGGTCCGGGCGCCGGCCGTCACGGCGGCGAGGTGATCGCGGCCGGCACGCTCGAAGATGTGCTGAAGAGTGAGCGCTCGCTGACTGCGGCCTACCTGAACGGCAAGAAGGAGATCGCGCTGCCCAAGCGCCGCAAGGCGCCGGTGACGGGCAGGTCGATTCGGGTGCGCGGCGCGCGCCAGCACAATCTCAGGAATGTCGACGTCGAATTCCCGCTCGGCCTGTTCACCTGCGTGACGGGCGTGAGCGGCTCCGGCAAGAGCACGCTGATCAACGACATCCTGTACCTCTCGCTCGCGCGCCACTTCTACAGGATGCGCGTGATTCCGGGCGTCCACGATGGCATCGAGGGGCTCGATCTGATCGACAAGGTAGTCGACATCGACCAGTCGCCGATCGGCCGCACGCCGCGCTCGAATCCGGCCACGTACACCGGCCTGTTCACGCCCATCCGCACGCTCTTTGCCGAGCTGCCCGAATCGAAGATCCGCGGCTACACGCCCGGGCGCTTCTCGTTCAATGTAAAGGGTGGCCGCTGCGAGGCCTGCCAGGGCGACGGGCTGGTCAAGATCGAGATGCACTTTCTGCCGGACGTCTACATCCCGTGCGACGTCTGCCGCGGCCGCCGCTACAACCGCGAGACGCTCGAGGTCTTCTACAAGGGGCGCACCATCGCGGACGTGCTGGAGATGACGGTGGACGAAGCGCTCGAATTCTTCGACGCCGTGCCTTCCATCAAGCACAAGCTCCAGACGCTTTCCGACGTGGGGCTGGGCTACATCCACCTGGGTCAGTCGGCGACCACGCTGTCGGGCGGCGAGGCGCAGCGGGTCAAGCTGGCGACCGAGCTGTCGAGGCGGGATACCGGTCAAACCTTCTACATCCTCGACGAACCGACCACCGGGTTGCATTTTGAGGATGTCCGGATGCTGCTGCACGTGCTCCATCGGCTGGTCGACCGCGGCAACACCGTGGTTGTGATCGAGCACAATCTCGAGGTCATCAAGACTGCGGACTGGATCATCGACCTGGGCCCGGAGGGCGGCAATGCTGGGGGGCAGGTGGTCGCGGTCGGCGCGCCCGAGGATATTGCGGGACACCCGGTATCGCACACCGGAAGATTTTTGGGCGATTTACTGGGACTAGCGCCGGTAGGCTAGGGCGATCCAGGCGGTCATTGCGGTCCGGGCGGTCCCGGCGCGAGCCATCTATGGAGCAATTCAGATTATGCGAAATCTGCTGGTGTTCGTGCTTACGCTGTCTTCAGTCGCGGCATGCGATATCGTCGGTGCGGATGACGAGGACGACGCGAGCCAGCCTGAATTGATCGCGCTCGAGCGGTCCGCAACCACGCTCAAGTTGCAGTGGGACGCGATCGGTTCTGCGACCGCATATACCGTCGATTACTTGACCGGCCCCAATCACACAACCTGCACTTTTTCACCGATGCACAGCGACGTGCAACATGTAACGGGAACCACGGTCACGGTGACGGGATTGACGCCCTCGACGTTGTATCAAATTCATGTTCATCCGCTTCCGCATGGGGCGCACGCCGACGCAAGCACCAACCTGATTCTGATTAGCACGCTTGCCCAAGGCGCCGCGACACAGCCTGTCTCCGCGACAGACTACACCATATGCAAGTAGGGTAGGGATGCAACTTTCGGCTGGCGAAAGACGTAGGGCTTGCAGCAGCCTTCAACGGAGTGAAAATGATTACTAAAGAAGATCTCGAAAGCTACCTCATCCGCATGGGCGTGGAGTACACGGAGCTCGAGGATGGAATGTGGCTCTTGAAGCCGTCCGACCACGCGGCCAACGTGGTGCTGAACTACACGCCGCCCGTCGTACTGCTGCGCTTGAAGGTGATGGATCTGCCGACCGACATCGACGATGCGAAGCTGGCCGCGTTCTACCGCCGGCTGCTCGAGATCAATGCGAGCGAGATCGTGCACGGCAGCTACGGCATTGAAGAGAGCAACGTCGTGATCTCGGATGCGCTCGAGCTGGAGGATCTCGACTTTTCCGAGCTGCGCAGCTCGTTCGAAAGCATGGTGCTGGCGGCCACGAGTCACATGCCGGTGCTGGCTGAACTCGTTCCTGTTGCCCAATAAGGGAGCGGGTCAGGGCTGCCTTTTGCAAAGCAAAAGATCAGCCCTGCCCGCGCATAAGAGGATAAAGACCATGGGGATCTGGGAAAAATTGTCGACGCTGGTCCGATCGAACATCAACGATGCGATCGCGAAGGCGGAGAACCCTGAGAAGATGCTGAACCAGGTGCTTCTCGACATGCGCGACCAGCTGCAGAAGGCGAAGACGGAGGTCGCGGTCGCGATCGCCGACGAGCGCAAGCTGAAGGCGCAGGCCGAGGAGGAGAACAAGCTGGCCGCCGATTGGGAGCATCGTGCGATGCTCGCGGTGCGCGAAGGGCGCGACGATCTGGCCAAGCAGGCGCTCATGCGCCAGCAGGAGCACGCCGAGCGCGCGGTCACGTTCGCGGAGACCTGGCAGCGGCAGGCCACCGAGACCGAGCGGCTCAAGGACTCGCTGCGCCAGCTGAACGACAAGATCGAAGAGGCCAAGCGCAAGAAGAACCTGCTGGTCGCGAAGCAGAAGCGCGCGCAGGCGCAGCAGCGCATTCACGAGACCATGGCCGGTCTGTCGGACCGCTCGGCCTTCGAGGTCTTCGACCGCATGGCCGACAAAATCGACGAGCAGGAGCGCATGGCGGTCGCCACCACGGAAGTGCACGAAGCACTCACCGCCGGCGACACGCTGGAGCGCGAATTCAAGCAGCTGACGGTCGGCGCGTCCAACGAATCGATCGAATGGAAGCTGCTGCAGCTGAAGGA
>JBQTJO010000231.1:0-8236 GCA_052387015.1 Gemmatimonadota bacterium | reverse complement strand
GGTGAAGAGGGCCTTTTTAGCCCAAGGTCGTGGGGTCGATCCCCACCCGGCCTATTTCGGAAAAAGAGGGCGCCGCTGCGATTTACTTTAACTGCGGCGCTTTTTCACATCTTATTAATAGCTGGTCTGGCGAAGTGCCAAACCGCGTGCCAAATGCCGCTACTTCCGCTGCGTACGCCACGGGTGCCCACAACCGGACGCACCTCACCGCCAAACGCCGATTAAGTCACGATGGCGAGAGCTCGACGTCCAGACATCCGCGATCCGGACGGTCGAAAGATCCGGATTCCTGATCGGAGTGGTCGTGCGTGGTTTATCGTGCTATTGAAATGCCCAGCTCGAGTATGCAATGTGGAAAACTCGCAAACTCGCGCACGGCGATGATGTTAGGTCGAGTCTGGACCTTTCGGGCAGCCATCAACGTAGGATATCACAGGTCGCCGAATCGGGTAAACCCCGACAGGCCCTACGTATACGGCGCTTGTGTGAACGGGTTAACCCGTTTAACATGGTGACACCACATGTAGCGGTTCCTCTCTCCGTGGCCGCTACTTCTTGGTCTTCACAGCAACAAAGATGTTGCGCAAGCGGCGGTCGTTCGTGTGGGGACGGACGATGGCTGGCATGTGGTGTGCCCTCCAACCTGGCAGGAGGACAGATTCATGATCGATCGTTCGTCAGATTCAAAACTGGACAGGGATTTGGTCGACCTGATCGAGATGAATTTTATTCACGCGAAGGAACTCGTTCCCGTGGTTCTCCGCTCGGCAAACTCCGACCTCGAATGCATCGGCTCGGCCGTACGTGAGCGGGGCGGCGAGGTGCGGCATGTATTGGGTCGATATAATGCGTTGGCAGCCTGGCTACCACTCGATCAGTTGCAAAGCATTGCCGTCCTCTCGTGTGTAGGATCGGTCGAACTCGACCAACCTGCACGTCTTGCTTAGATCCGATTCACTCGCGGACAGTTAATGGGGTGGAGGGCAAGTCTCGGCTCTCCACCCCTTCGATTGCCGTGACCACCGCCAGCATAGCCGACCTACACAAATAATGGATCAAATCCGGCGCATCCTGAAATGCGATAAGGCTGAGGTCACTGGGAAGGGCGTACGAATCGCGATACTTGATACTGGAATTGATTTCGAACATCCGGATCTGCGGGAGCGCATCGATCTCGGCGATAGCGCGTCACTCGTGGCCGGTTCTGACCTGCGTGACCGGCACGGACATGGCACTCACATCGCGGGGATAATCGCGGGTAGTGGCGAAATGTCAGACGGGAGGTATAGGGGCATAGCTCCGGACGCAGAATTGGTGGTTTACAAGATTTCCACTGGATCAAGGCGCGGCCTCGGCGCAGATACTGCGCAAGCTATTGTGCAAGCTCTCAAGTCTGGGGTTGATATCATAAACTATTCAGCAGGTCAGGATGGCTATCCGTTGCCACCGCCGTGGAAGTGGAGGCGCAAACTCTCCATTCGAGATGAAGCGTTTCTGGACGCAGTGCAGAGCGGTATATTGTGTATTGCTGCAGCCGGTAACGCGGGGCCGAAGCCTGGCACTATCAACCTTCCAAGCGCGTTACGGGACGTGCTGTGCGTCGGGTCGTTGACACCGGATCTGAACCTAGCCGTAGCGTCGAGTCGGGGGCCAGTATATTTCGGAAATATTGATCGAGTCGAGCGTGCTGACCTCACGTTTGGAGATAGGGCCGAATCCTATTTCAAGCCAGACGTGGTCGCACCAGGCGGCGACCCGTCAGCGCCGGTTGAGCAGTTAGCCCTGACGGCAGAATACGTCATTGCATCTGGACCTGTCAGCGCACGTCCTGCGCACGCGCCGGCAGTTGCTCCCCTTGATCCCTTGGATGATGCCTGTCCGTATGGCCGAATTTCCGGCACAAGCCAAGCAACAGCTGTAATCACTGGTCTAGCGGCGTTGGCCTTGCAGTTAGGCCGTGAACGTGGATTAGCATGGGGCCCTGACACGGGCGCCCTGTTGCGCGGCTTGATACGTTGTTCCGGATCCAGGCTTCGCGTTGGCGACGCAAACGATTTTGGCCGTGGGGTCGTGCTCTGGCCGAAACTCGGAGGTTTGGTTGTGGATTGTGCAGCTGATTCTGAGCTTCGGGAAAACGTGCTCTCGGGGCCGCAGCTCAAGTTATTAGAGTAATCCTAGTGCCAAGTTGCGTGCCAAAATCGCACCGACGCCGGCTGACGCACGCAACCGCAGAATCGCGCAAGTCATTGAAAAACGAGAGAGGGGCCGCGTCAGTCAGTTGCGCTGGGGCGGCGTTTTAAACCCAAGGCACCAGCTTCATGGCCGCCGCCAAAATCTGTTCGGCCGTCATACCCAACTCTTCCTCGATCTGGCGCAACTCAGTCATGACGGCGGAGCGTCGAGCTGGATCCTTCTCCAGCAGCAGGCCTGCCGCGACGGCGGCATAGTTCAGGACGGCAGCATCGCGATGGCTCGCGGCGTCAGCCGTTCGTTTCCTGGCCCGGCCGTTGGAAGTCATGGCTGTAAGGCCTGCTCGGCGCTGACTGGGACCGGCACCGGGCATTCAGAACGCAGTACGGCAGATATAACGGACCTTGTCCTGTTGCCGAAAAGCGGGCACGTCGCTGTTGTGAAGTCATTCCTTTAGAGTCGAGATAGACTCTGCAAGCCAACGAGTCCACATCACCCGGTCTATGACCTAGCGGCCAAGCCGTCGGCTGAGGTCTGCCGACAATTTGCTGTCATTGAGTGCTCACAGCATCACGGTCTCGCTGTGCAACCCGGTCGCGCCGGACGGACGCAGGGGCGCGCGTTCGGCAATCTGAGGAACACCTGCGCCATCAATGCAGCGCACGGTGAACGTGTGCTCGCCCGGCTCGAACGCCCAATCGAAACGCCAGATCACCCAGGTGAGTGGAGACAACGGATCGCGCAGTAGAGCCTGCTGCCAGGGCCCGCCGTCCACGCTCACCTCGACGCGCGAGATGCCTCTTGCGCCGGCGTGCGCAATACCGCCAATCGGAACCAGCTGTCTGTGATCCGCGTCGATGACCATCATGTCGGAGGCGACGACGTCGATCACCGACGTCGTCTTCATGCGCGCCTCGCGATCCCAGCCACGTTCCACCCAATAGCCTGCTTCCCAGCGATCGATCGCCTGGATGGACTCAATCCATTTCGGCTGTTTCATGCCGTATCGATCCGGAATGTAGATCCTCAGTGGAAAGCCGTGTTCATTCGGAAGCGGCAGCCCATCCCAGTCGTACGTGAGCATGATGCGCGCATCGGCCTGAACATCGGCAAGGGAAACGACTTCGTGATACCCGTCCACTGAGCGGATGCGCAGATGCGTTGCCGAGGCTTTGGGACGCACAGCTTCGAGCAAACGGCGCAAGCTGACACCGGTCCAGCGTGACGTGCTCGTCAGATCACCGGCTATCGGATTGGAAATGCAGGACAGCGTGATGAACTGATGCATCGGCTCATAGCGTGTGCGTAGATCCGCCAGCGTCAACTCCAGCGGTCGCGCCACCAGCCCCCCGACGCGCAGGCGCCATTCGTCTTCCTCGACCATCGGCGGACGCGTGTTGATGTCGATGCGGTAATGGTCCTCTACCTGAGTAAGCTCAGATCGCGTTTCCGCGACGGGTTGCACCTCGGCGTTTGCGTTCGGCAGCGGGTTCGTCGCAGACCACGCGCTGCCGCGCGCGCGCATCGCACGCAGCTCTTTGCGCATGGCCGTCAACGCACCGATTCCAGCACCGGCTACCGTGATTACGGCGGACGCGCCGCCCAAACGAATCAGGAAGCGACGGCGATCGAGCTGCTGCGCTTCGAATGTTGCTGCATTAGCGGCGGGCTCGCGCCGCAGGTGCTGGAACGCCCAAACGAACGACGCGCCCCACAACGCGGATAGTACGACGACCCAGACGCCGCCGAACACAGGACCGGCCCTGCTTGTCGTGTCCAGGGACAGACGGATCAGCAGCAGCAGAATGCCGATCACGACACCGAAAGCTGCACCGTCTCGCAGGCGCGGCCGTCTGGGCTCCGCGCGCCGAAGTAAAGCGAACAGTATTGCGCCGGCCGCCATACCCAGAATGAAGAAAATCGCCAGGGCGAGCCCTTGTTCGGCGGTCTTTGCGGCGGCTGAGATTTCGCCCAGCTCGAGCGCGCGAATGATCGCCACCAGCGTGTCAATGCCGAAGGTGACCATGCCGCCGGGAAGACGCCGCGCCAGCCAATCGAACAATTCGAACGGGAGAAACGGCAGCCCGGCGAGTTGCCAGGCAAGAAACATCACGGCAATCAGGGGCGCGGTGACAAGGGCACCGACCAGCGCACCGGTGAGAGCTCCGGTTTTTTTCATCGCCAGCCTCCTCGAGTGAGCGGCGTGCGAATTGAGTTTGTCGCCTGCGTTGCCACTGCGCAACGAGAGCACGGGAACGCAAGAGCACGGGAAGAACTGCAAGTGCATCGGTCACGCGGATGTTCCGTCAATAACTCCTCGAGTACGGTGTATACGTGTGTCAGACCGGGCACATGAGTAATGGTTGTGGCGTGATTCTGGCCGATGCGATGGAGGCGGAGGCGTGGTTTTTCTTTGGTGACTCGACGAGGTTAGTGGGATGAGCAAGAGTATGTTAGGCGTCGAATTGCGGTCGGCCCGAAGCGGCGCTGCCGTAAACCTGAGGTCCGGACGCGGGCCGATCCTGTTTCTCTGCGTTCACGCTCCGGACTGCCAGGGCTGCGCGGATCTCATCCGCAAGACCAGAAACCTCGCGGAGCTCGATGAGTGGGGTGCGCGTCTGATGGTCGTGGTCGGTGGGCCGCTGGAGAGCGCAACCCGGCTGCAACAATCCGTGGCCGATGCCGTCGACGTCTATGCCGGCAGCGAGCGGGCGATCTGCGCGCAGGGCGGCAAGCTGATCATCACCGATCAATGGGGTGAGATCTATGACGAGCTGGATTTCGGTGAGGCCCACCAGCTGCCGGCGGACGAGATCGGCAAGTCCCTCCAGTTCATCGCGATTCAGTGCCCGGAATGCGAGGGTCCGGAGGGCGGGTGGCGGTCGCTTTAGCCATCTTGCCCAATGTGTGGGCGGCTGGTGCACCGCCATCTCATGCGGGAGCGCGCGGGCCTGCTCGAACCAACCTGAGTTCGTGGCATGAGCCCGAGATTCAGCGTGACGCGACTTGGATTTCCGCGAGCTGGCGCAGCCTGTCATGCGTGCGTGGAATAACCTGAGCCGCGTTGCCGCGCGCTACGTTACCGAGGTGAGCAGCGATCAGATCGTCGAATGACGGGTGTTCGAGAACTGTTTTTATGCGGTCACAGACAAAATTGCGAATCTCGGCGGGTGCCATGGCCACTTCGTCCACAATTGTCATGCGCGCTGCAACCAGCGCGAAGATGTCTTCGAGATCGTCACTTGCGAACGGATCATCCTCGCCACGGTCTTCAAAACGCCGCAAACTTCAATGCGAGAAAGGCTGGAGCGCTCGCATGGCGGATAACGAGACCTTCCGCAATCTCCAAGGCCGGCGCGGTATCAAGCGCTGCCCGGTCCCAGGGATGCCCGCTCGCGCCTGGATGCGGCCCGATTGGAACCAGATCGAGGGGCACGTGCAACATGTCTGACCGCAGTGCCGGCGCGGCATATGCCGTTTTGGCAGTCAATGGTCTGTCGGGCTAACGCCGCGGACGGGTATTATTAACCTTAAGTCAAACAAATCAAGGAATTTCTTGACAAACTAGCCTCTGGCCCCTATACTGAGACTCAGCCCGCGCCACCCAGGTTCGTGAGGGGTGGACTGACGGATCGACTCTCAGGGGAGGGGATGATGCAATTCACGACAGCCTGTCTGGCGGCGGCGCTGGTGCTGGTCGCCGCCTGTGACAACGAGAGCACGGCGCCCAACGGCGAAACGCCGGACCGGCCATTGAATCCGCAGCTGGTGGCGGAGGGCAAGGAGATCTTCCGCTTTGACACCTTCGGCGATGAGGTCTACTGGACCGACACGCTGCGCATGCATGAAGTCATCGCAACCGGTGTCAGTCCCGCAACCGCGCTGAGCGTCGGCCTGAAAGTCGATAGTGAGGCGCTGCCGGACGCGGTGAAGAATGCCATCGCCGCGGGACAGGTAGACCTGAACGACCCGGCCACGACGGTCACGCTGTTGAAGCTGAACGCAGTGGTGGGTGTCAAGGGAACCGTCGAGACGATCGGCGGGCAGGATAGACTGACCCGCGTCGGCATTACCTGCGCGCTCTGTCATTCGACCGTCGACAACTCCTTCGCTCCCGGCATTGGCAAGCGTCTCGACGGTCATGCCAACCGAAGCTTGAACGTGGGTGCGATTGTCGCGCTGTCGCCGGCAATCCCCGCGTCTCTACGGCAGATCCTCAATTCGTGGGGGCCTGGCAAATACGATCCGCGCATCAACTTCGATAACATGAACACGCCGATCGTCATCCCGCCGGCATTCGGACTCCGCAACGTCGCCAAAGAGACGTTTACGGCGGAGGGTCCGGTTTCGTACTGGAACGCGTATGTTGCGGTGACGCAGATGCACGGGCAGGGCAGCTTCGCCGACAGCCGGCTCGGCGTGAGCTTCGTGCGCAGCCCCGACCTGGTCACTTCCAAGCTCCCGGCCCTCGCCGAGTACCAATTCAGCCTCGACGCGCCCGCTCCGCCTCCGGGAAGCTTCGATCTGGCCGCTGCCGAACGGGGCAAGGCGGTTTTCAACGGAGCAGGCCGCTGTGCGACGTGTCACGAGCCGAATTCGTCCTTCACCGACATCAATCGCGGCATCCTGCATGCGCCGAGCGAGACCGGCATGAGCGCGGCGTATGCGGAGCGGACCACTCAGAAGAAGTATCGCACCACGCCATTGAAGGGTTTGTGGCAGCACCCGCCGTACTTCCATGACGGCAGCGCGCCCGATGTCGAAGCGGTTGTCGCGCATTACGACCGCACGCTGAATCTGCGGTTGACGGCGCAGCAGAAGGCGGACCTCGCCCAATACCTGAAATCGTTGTAGGATCGCGCCATGGAATCGACCTCCGCCGGACCCACAGGCCCGGACCTGCAGGCCGGCGTGCCGCTCGACTCGCTCGAGGAAGGCCGGCCGCTCGCGGGTCACGTGGGCGACGACGCCGTCCTGCTCACGCGATTCGGCGCTGAAGTGGTGGCGATCGGCGCGACCTGCACGCACTACTCGGGTCCGCTGGCCGAGGGGCTCACGACCGATGGCGTCGTGCGCTGTCCCTGGCATCACGCCTGTTTTTCCCTGCGCACCGGCGAAGCGGTCGGCCCGCCCGCGCTCAATCCGCTGCCGCGCTATCGCACGATCATCGAGGCTGGCCGGGCACGTGTCGGCGAGCTTCTGCCGGCTGCAACGAGTTCGCGCACGCCGGCCGCGCGCCCGCGCGCGATCGCCATCATTGGCGCGGGCGCCGCGGGTGCGATGGCCGCCGAGACAGTGCGCAAGGAAGGCTATGACGGTCCAATCACACTGATCGATCCCGACGCGGCGGCACCGTACGACCGGCCGAACCTCTCCAAGGATTTTCTGGCCGGCATTGCACCGGAAGAGTGGCTGCCGCTGCGCACGTCGGATTTTTACGCACAGCACGAGATCGAGCGCGTCGTCGCATCTGCGCAGAGCATCGATGCGGCGCGGCGCGCCGTGCTGCTGTCGGATGGCAGAGCTGTCGAATTCGACGTCGCGCTGCTGGCCACCGGTGCCACGCCGGTGCGTCCGCCGATTCCCGGTAACGATGGCGCGCACGTGCACGTGCTTCGTTCGCTCGCCGATTGCCGGCGTCTGATCGACGCGGCCCGTCCGGGCACACGTGCCGTTATTGCCGGCGCGAGCTTCATTGGGATGGAAGCCGCGGCGGCGCTGCGAGCGCGCGAGGTGGACGTCACGGTGGTCGCGCCCGAGGCGACGCCTTTCGCGCGCACGTTGGGCGAAGAGCTGGGCGGACTGCTGCGCGCGCGCCACGAGCAGAACGGCGTAAGCTTCCGGCTCGGCCGCACGCTCGCGCAGATCGGCGCGCAGACGGTAAAGCTCGATGACGGTACGCCGGTGCCTGCCGATTTCGTGCTGCTCGGCGTGGGTGTGCGTCCCGCGCTCGACCTGGCTCGCAGTGCGGGGCTCGCGCTCGACAATGGCGTGCTGGTCGACGAATACCTCGAGAGCAGCGTGCGCGGCATTTACGCCGCCGGCG
>JBQTJO010000230.1:0-5830 GCA_052387015.1 Gemmatimonadota bacterium | reverse complement strand
CGCGCAGCTCCGCGAGCGCGACGTGCTGAACCGCATCCTGCGCGAGGACCAGCAGTATCAGCGCGTGATCAGCTATGAATTTCGCGGACCGACCAAGCTGGGCGATCGCGTGCGCGAGGCGGTGATTGCGAATACGGCGCTGCCGCCCGGCTTCACGATCGAGCCGGACGAGGGCTATCGCTGGTCGCAGGACGAGCAGAAGCAGATCTATGGCGTGCTGGCGTTCGCCATCGTGCTGGTCTTCATGGTGTGCGCGGCGCTGTTCGAGTCGCTGCGCCAGCCGATCTGCATCCTGCTGACCGTGCCAATGGCGCTGATCGGCGTGTTCGTGCTGTTCTGGCTGACCAAGGCCAGCTTCACGCGCGAGGCATACGTCGGTGTCATCATGATGTCGGGCATCGTGGTGAACAGCGCGATCCTGCTGATCGATCACGTGAACCAGCTGCGGCGGGTGCAGGGGCTGGAGCTGGAGGAGGCGCTGGTGCGCGGTGCGGCCGAGCGGGTGCGACCGATCCTGATGACGACAGTGACTACGGTTGCCGGTCTGTTGCCGCTGGTGCTGTTCAGCGAGAGTGCGGACGCGAACATCTGGAATGCGATGGGGTTTGCGTTGATAGGCGGGCTTTCGGCATCGACGATACTCGTGTTGTTCGTGACACCGGCGCTCTATCTGCTGTTCGAGCGTGGGTCCACACGGATTACCCAGATTAACACAGATTCCACTGAGCGGGCCGGCTCAATTGGCGAGCCGCTTGATGCGGAGGGAGTGTTCGCCAAAGTTTAGGAGGAGGCCGACTTTTCTGTCCAGCAGCTTGATATAGGTGAGCAGCTGCGTGAAATGCACGGGCGCCAGCTGCGGCTTGCATTTGACCTCGACGATCACGGCACGTTCAACATCGATGTCGACGCGGAACCCCTTCTCAAAACGACGTCCCTCAAATATCAGCGGAAATGCCTTTTCGGTTTCTACGCCGAATCCCTTTCTCCGCAGGTCATCAGCCAGGACTGTTCGGTAAACGGATTCAAACATTCCCGGCCCGAGCGCCGAGTGGATGCGGAGGGCAGATCCGATGATCTGTTCGGTAAGCGGTCGGAGATCGATCAGACTGGGCATGCGCGTCCGCTGCGTGAAATCTGTGGGAATCGGTGGAATCCGTGTGAACCAAAGCTCGTGCTGCGATAACGCCACGACCATAGCCAAGCACGCCAATCCAACCTACTTTCCCGCCGCCTATGAATGACCAGCAGCTCCGCGTCCGTTTCGCGCCCTCGCCCACCGGTTACCTCCACGTCGGCGGCGCCCGTACCGCCCTCTTCAATTGGCTGCTTGCTCGCCACTCCGGCGGCGTATTCGTGCTGCGCATCGAAGACACGGATCGCGCGCGCTCGAGCGGCGAGATGACCAACGCAATTCTCGACAGCATGCAGTGGCTCGGGCTGACGTGGGATGAGGGGCCGTTCCACCAGGCAGATGGCGTCGAGCAGCACAAGGCCGACGCGTACAAGCTGCTTGCGGAAGGCAAAGCGTACCGCTGCTTCTGCACGCAGGAGCAGGTCGAAGCGCGGCGCGCGCCCGGTCAGTTCGGCTACGACCGTTACTGCCGCAAGTGCGCTGTCGCGGATGCCGAGCGGCGCGCGGCCGCCGGTGAGCCCTTCGCCATCCGCTTCAGGGTGCCGGATGGCAAAACGGCGTGGGACGACGCCGTGCACGGCCACACGGAGTTCGACAACGAGAGCATTGAGGATTTCGTCATTCTCCGCTCGGACGGCACGCCGATCTACAACCTGGCGGTCGTGAGTGACGACGTCGCCATGCAGATCACGCTGGTGCTGCGCGGCGACGACCACGTATCCAACACCCCGAAGCAGATCCTGATCTACCGCGCGCTGGGGCAGGAGCCGCCCGTCTTCGCGCACGTGCCTATGATTCTCGGGCCCGACGGCAAGCGCCTTTCCAAGCGGCACGGCGCGACCGCGGTCGGCGAATACAAGGAGCGCGGCATCCTGCCGGAAGCGCTGAACAATTTCCTCGCGCTGCTGGGCTGGAATCCGGGCGACGAGCAGGAGCTGTTTACGCTGGATGAGCTGGTACAGCGCTTTTCATGCGAGGCGATCAACAAGAAGAGCGCGGTCTTCGACGCCACCAAGCTCGAGTGGATGAACCAGCAGCATATCGTGCGCATGCCGCTGGACGAGCTGGAGCAGCGCGTCGCGTCGGAGCTGTTCGCACTGCCGCCAGGCAGCGAAACCGACCAAGCCTGGCGTCACAAGCTGCTCGAGGTCCTGCGGATTCGTGCCAGGACGCTGGAAGGCATCATCGATCTGGCGCGGCCGTATTTGCGCGATTACATCGATTACGACGTAGCGGCGGTGGAGAAGGTGTGGAAGAATACTGCCGAAACGGCCGAACGTCTCACGAAAGTTCGGGAGCGCCTGGACAGCGCCGAATGGAATGAAAACTCGTTGGAGGACGCGGTTAGATTGATTGCGGACGAGGCCGGCGTCGGCGCCGGCAAGGTGATTCAGCCG
The DNA here is from genome assembly GCA_052387015.1 of Gemmatimonadota bacterium. GTDB lineage: Bacteria > Gemmatimonadota > Gemmatimonadetes > Longimicrobiales > RSA9 > CBJLQC01. The sequence goes on along the minus strand of JBQTJO010000230.1, from coordinate 3,301 downwards.
TTGCGCGTTGCCGTCACCGGCACCACCGCGTCGCCGGGCATGTTCGACGTGCTCGTGCTGCTCGGTCGCGAGCGCGCGCTGAAACGCATTGACGCCGCGCTTGACATGCTGCGCGCCCGTGAATAGAGTGAGCCCGCACCCCAGCACCCCGCCGGAGGCAGTGATGTCAAAACCACTGACGAGTCTCGAACGCCGCATCCTCGATTTCATTGTGGAGTACTTGCGGCGCAATACGTATCAGCCGTCCATCCGCGAGATCGGCAGTCGATTCGGTATCAAGAGTACGAAAACCGTTTCCGAGTATCTTCAGTCGCTGGCCGACAAAGGCTGGATCGAACGCGATTCGTCGCGCTCGCGCGGCGTGCGCGTGATCGGCCTCGACATGCATCCGAGCACCGTCACGGTGCCGAATCTCGAGGCGAATTCGACGGACGCCACACTCGAGCTCGATCGCCGCATTGCCGGCGGCGCGGGCACCTTCATGCTGAGCGTGAGCGCGGATCCGGTCGCGCCCGAGGGCATTCGCGAAGGCGATCTCATCCTGGTCGAGCCGGTGCCCGCCAGCGAGATCGAGGAAGGCGATCTGGTCGTCGTGCGCAATACGCGCGGCGCGACCGTGCGCCGCGCCATTCGCCGCGGCCAGAAGCTGCTGCTCGATCCGGGCTCGGAGGAGGTGCCGCCGGCGCAGATCAGCGGCCGCGCGACCAGTGTGGTTCGCCGGCTGCGCGCGCCTGCGACGGCCGCACTGGCGAACGGCGGATCCGAATAGGGATTGCACTGCGAATTCACACCCCCGGCTCCAGGCGATGAGCACTGGATGCGGCGCGCGGTCGCACAGGCCGAGACCGCGCGCACTCTCGAGGAAGTTCCGATCGGCGCCGTAATCGTCCGGGGCGACGATGTCTACGCCGAAGCCCACAACCTCACCCGCACCAATTCCGATCCGACCGCGCATGCCGAGCTGCTCGCGCTGCGCGAGGCTGCGCGCAAGCTCGGCGACTGGCGTGTGACCGACGCGACGCTTTACGTCACGCTCGAGCCCTGCGCGATGTGCGCCGGCGCGATGGTCCTCGCTCGCATCGAGCGGCTCGTCTTCGCGACCTTCGATCCCAAGGCCGGCATGACCGGCTCGCTCGGCTGTATCGTGCAGGATCCCCGGCTCAATCACCGCGTGCGAGTCACGGGCGCCGTGCTCGAGCAGGAAGCCGCCGAGCTGCTGCGCGCGTTCTTCCGGGAGCGCCGGTGAAAGAATGTAACGGACGTTCACGTGTTCGTTCACGTCTTTCTTTCAGCTCGTTCTGGAGTACGCTCCGCCGCCGGCTATGTCAACCCAAGTTCGCGCATGATGCGGACGTATTCGGGTCGGTCGCGCAGTTGATCGAAGGCAGGCTCAACCGGAATGAACGTCGTCCAATTGTCGTGTCGCTGGACCGAGCGTTGCAGCCAGTGCAGGGCCGAGTCCGGTTGATTGAGACCGGCGTGCACGAGCGCCAACGCGTATGCCGGCACGTATCGAGAAGCGGACTCCTGCTGAAGGTGGGAAAGCATCGCGCGCGCCTCGTCCTTTCGGTCCAGCAGCGCATACATATTTCCCACGACCGCCGAGTAGTAATAGTTGTCGCGCGACACAAGAGCGGCGGTCGCCAGCTCGCGTAGCGCGTCAGGCGCATGCCCCGCATACAGGTGGGCGCGCGCGAGACCTTCGCGTGCGCGGGCATACTGCGGGTCGAGCTGCAGTGCTTTTCGGTATGCCGGCAAAGCCAGCTGGTACTGGCGCGTGTAGAAGTACGTGTCACCCACCGCAGCCTGAATACTGATCGAGAGCGGATCGAGTCGTTGTGCGTGCAGAGCCGCGGCAACCGCCTCCGTCTTGTGGCCGCGGGCAAGCAGATTCAGACGCAGCCATTGATACGCGGTCGCATAGCCGGGATTCAGCTCAATGGCTCGACGCAGCTCGGCCTCAGCGCCTCGCCAGTCACGCTCCCAGTGCATCTTGATGTAACCCAGTGATGCATGGGCTTCCGCCAACGTTTTGTCGAGTCGGAGCGCAGCGAGCGCAGCTGCATGCGCCTTGGGAAAAGCGATTTCGGGCGGCAGTGCGCCGAACGTAGGACCGAGCTGGTATGCATCGGCTAGCGCCGCGTGCGCCGCGGCATAGCGCGGATCCCGAGCAACCGCCGATTCCAGCTGTTCGATGGCCTTGGCGATGCCTTCCTTGCTGCGCTGATTCCAGAAGTAGCGGCCCTTCAGATACAGCTCATACGCGCCCGCATCACGAGTGCTGGTGGTAACCAGCGATACGCCGGTGTCGGCGAGGCGCAGTTTGAGCGCGCCGGCAATCGCGTGTGCGATCTCGTCCTGTAGCTCCAGCAGGTTGCCAAGGTCCCGATCGTAATTCTCCGACCATAGATGATAGCCGGTGCGGGCGTCGATCAATTGTGCGGTAACGCGCACCCGGCTGCCGTCGCGGCGCACGCTTCCTTCCAGCACATGCGCTACGCCCAGCTGTTGCGCAATACTGCCGATCTCGACGCCTGCATCCTTGAAGACGAACGAGGATGTGCGGGCCGGCACCAGCAGGCCATCGACCTTGCTGAGCGCGGTGATCAGGTCTTCCGTCAAACCATCGCTCAGATACTGCTGATCCTGGGTCGCGCTCATGTCGACAAAGGGTAGCACCGCTACCGATGCGGCGGGAGCAGCATGATCGGAGACCCAACGTTGCCACGCGACCCAGCCGGCCAATGACAATGTCAGCAGCAACGCAGCCGATGTCGCAACCAGCGACCTTCGAAGACGCGATCTGGGGAGATGCGATTCCGGTATGTCCGATTTCAGCGGCTGCGACCCGAGCACGCTATCGCTCGCGGCCGGACGCGTTGGCACGGCCGCCGCGCTGTTGATGATGTCCGAACGATTGCGCACGTGCTCGATGAAGGCGCTGGTCTCCGGCGACGGCTCCAGCTCGTATTCCTTGCGTAAGCGCGCAGAGAATTCTTCGTAGACCGTGACAGCTGCGCCGCGATTACCCGCCTGATCCAGCAGCTCTATGGCAGCGCGAATCGGTGTCTCATCGGCGGGCGACAGCTCGGCGGCGCGCCGGTACCAGCCAACAGCGGCATCTCGATTGCCGTTCGCGCGCTCGCGTGCTGCCAAACGCGACGCAGCGTCTGCGGCTCGCGCGCAAAGCGTCGCCCGCGTGTTCTCGATCCACTGCTCTAATGAGGGTGCATCGGCGATGAACTGGCCGGGAAAGGCGTCTCCTTGATAGAGCTCCAGCGCCTGCTCCAGCTTCTGTTGG
>JBQTJO010000229.1:0-2615 GCA_052387015.1 Gemmatimonadota bacterium | reverse complement strand
CCTACTCCCCTACTCCCCTCCACCCCTCCTCCCCTACCCCGCCAGCTCCTCCTTCACGATGCGATTCGCTGCCCGCCCATCAAACATGCCTTTGATCCGCGGCGCGATCCGGCCCATGACGGCGCCCATCGTGCCCGCGCCGCCGGCGATCGCCTCCCGCACCATGGCCCGAACGTCCGCCTCACTCAACTGAGGCGGCAGGTAGGCGGACAACAGCTGCGCTTCGGATTCCTCTTTCTCCGCCAGCTCGGTCCGGTTGCCGGCCCGCATCTGCTCGGCCGCCTCTTTCCTCCGCTTGATGGCCTTCTGAATGACGTCCACCACTTCGCCATCGGAAAGCTCGTGCTGAAGCTCGATCTCCTTGTTCTTGATTTCGGAAATCGTGGTCGTCAGCAGCATGGTGCGGAGCTTGTCGCGCTCCCGCCGCGCGGCATTCAACTCATCACGAATACGATCTTTCAAACTCATCCCATGCTCCCATGCTCCCATGCTCCTAGCCCGGTGGCCATTTCAGCGGGCGGCCACCCAGCAGGTGCAGATGGATGTGATCGACGCTTTGCCCCGCATCCTGCCCGCAGTTCATGACCAGCCGGTACCCGGAATCGGCCACGCCGAGCTCGTTCGCGATTTTCTTGGCCGCGAGAACCATGCGACCGAGCAGCCCCGCATCCGAGGGCTCCAGCTCGTTGACCGTATTGATATGCTCGCGCGGGACGATCAACACGTGCACCGGCGCGCGCGGGTCGATGTCGTGAAACGCGAACGTGTCATCGTCCTCGTGCGCGATTTTGGCCGGAATCGAGCCGGCCGCGATGCGGCAGAATATGCAGGACTCTTTCATGTGTCTCCGTGGGCTATTGGCCCGCCCCGCGTACGACGCGAGCGTTGCGCGCATGAAGCTCGATACCTTACTGCGCGCGGCGCAGATCCTCCGGTCGCAGCCGGCCTATGCCATGCCTCTCGCGCGGCTGCACGCCCGTCTCGCCGAAGAGTTCGGCGGCGAGGCGGGAAGCTACGCACGGATGTATCAGGAACTCAAGAAGCGGCCACAAAGCTTCATGGTTCTGGATTCGCCCCGGCTCGTCGAGGACGACCGATACGATGATCTGCTGGAAGGGACGGGGCTGGGCGCCTGCACGCGGGTCGCGCTGGCCGAGGCCATTGAAGAAGAAGCTCCGGGCGCGCTGAACATGGCAGGCGCCACGCTGGCCGAGCTCTGGCCGAAGACGGAAGCCGATCCGGTGCTGCGCGAATACCTGGCGCAGGCGATGCGGGAGCTGGAGGCAATCAGCGCTGCGGCAGCGGACGGTGCCCCAGCACACCCCACCACTCCAGCTCGAGATCCTCGCCCCTGATCTCGAAACCGGCCGCGATCAGTGCATCCAGCATGTCGTCCGCCTCCTGTTCGAGGATGCCCCCCAGGATGACATGCCCGCCGGACCGGAGCGCGCGCGCGCATGCGGGCAGCAACGGCTGCAGCACGCCGCTCAGCACGTTGGCGACGATCACATCGAATGCGTCCGCGCCGGCGTCGTTCAAATACGCCTCATCGACGCTGCGCTCTTCCAGCCGGACGACGGACCCGACCCGATTGCGTGTGACGTTGTCGCGCGCGTTGAGGATCGCGTCCGCATCGTTGTCGACCGCGATCACCTGATACGCGCCGAGCAGGGCCGCGCCGATGGCCAGAATCGCGCTGCCGGTGCCGACGTCGAGCACACGCGCGCCGGGTGTGACGACCTGTTCGAGGAAGCGCAGCGCACCACGGGTCGTGCCGTGCTCGCCCGTGCCGAACGCCATCTCGGGATCAATGACGATGACCTTGTCGCCCGGCCGCAGCTCGGGCGTTGCCCAGCTGGGCGTGACGATAAAAGAGCGGCCGACGCGGCGCGGCTTGAGCCCGCGCTTCCACGTCTCGCTCCAGTCCTCATCCTGCTGCCAATGCCACTCGGGATCCGCGTGCAGGACCGCGCGCGCACGATCGAGCCATTCTTCGAGCTGGTCGGGCGCACGCACGCAGGTTGTGAGCCGGCTCCCGTCCTCCTGCACGGAGCTGCCTCCCAAGGCCAGAAGCCCCTCCGCCAGCGCGAACTTCGCGCCCTCGGAAGGGGCTTCCACTGTGATCACCAGCCAGCGCGGCTCGTCAGCCACCGAACGCCTCGCGCACGCGACTCCAGAAACCGCGGTCTTCTTCGGTCTCGACCTGCTCCGGCGCCTTCGCCTCGATCTTCGCGAGCTTCTCGAGCAAGCTCTCCTGCTCGGGCGTGAGCGACATGGGCGTCCAGACCACGATGCGAACGATCATATCTCCATGCCCGCCGCCCTGCAGCTGCGGCAGCCCGTTGCCGCGCAGCCGCAGCAGCTTGCCGGACTGTATGCCGGCAGGAACCTTCACGCGTGCGCTGCCGCCGACGGTCGGCACTTCGATGTCGGCGCCGAGCGCGGCCTGCGTGACCGTGATCGGCAGCTCGAAAATCAGGTCGTTGCCGTCACGCATGAAGCGCGGGTCTTCCTCGACGTCCATGACGACCAGAATGTCGCCGCGCGCGGCGCCGCGCATGGCGGCAATAACCAGCCCGTTGAGGGTCAGGTAATCGCCGGGCGAGACGCCCGCC
>JBQTJO010000228.1:0-8470 GCA_052387015.1 Gemmatimonadota bacterium | reverse complement strand
CCGCGCCTCGCCGATGACCGCGCGCGTGGCATCCGCGGAGATGCCGGCCACCAGCGGCAGCCCGGGCGGGATCAGCTCGCGTGCGAGCGCGGTCAGCTGCCTGCGCTCGCTGCGGTCGAGCAGCGCGCCCTCGCCGTTCGAGCCGAACAGCACGTAGCCGTCGATCGGCGCTGCCAGCCATTTGCGGATGTTCGCCCTGAAGCCGAGTGCAGCGATGTCACCGGTGACCTGGTCGAAGGGCGTGACGATCGGGACGAAGACGCCCGCCAGCCGATCGTGCTCGTTCGACGCCGGCGGCGTCATGCCAGCGTCTTCATCTTCAGCTCGAAATCGCCCGGATTGTTGGCGGCCGCCATGGCGACGTCGAAATCGACCATGTCGCCGCGCACCAGATCCATCAGATGCTGGTCGAAGGTCTGCGAGCCGTACTGTTCGCGGCCTTCCGCGATCAGGTCGAAGATCTCGTTGGTCTTCTCGGGTTCGAGGATCGCGTCGCGAATGGTGCCGGTGACGACCATGATCTCGGCGGCTACCACGCGGCCCTTGCCATCCCTGGTCGGCAGCAGGCGCTGACTGACCACGCCCTGGAGTGACTCGGCCAGACGGATCCGGATCATCGCCTGCTCGTGCGGCGGGAATACCGCGATGATGCGCGAGATCGTCTGCACCGTGTTGGTCGTGTGCAGCGTCGAGAAGACGAGGTGACCGGTTTCGGCCGCCTTCATGCCGGTGTCGATCGTGATCATGTCGCGCATTTCGCCGATCAGAATCACGTCCGGGTCCTCGCGCAGCGCGGCCTTCAGCCCCGCCTCGAAGGAATCCGTGTCGGCGCCGATCTCGCGCTGGGTGATGGAGCTGTTGACGTCGCGGTGCAGGAATTCGATCGGGTTCTCGAGCGTGATGACGTGCTTGTGCCGGTTGTTGTTGATGTAGCCGATCATGGCGGCCAGCGTGCTCGACTTGCCCGAGCCGGTCACGCCCGTGACCAGGATCATGCCGCGCTCCGCAAGCGAGAGCCTCGCCAGGATGGGCGGCAGGCGGAGCGCCTCGAAATTCGGAATCTCGATCGGAATCACGCGCATCACGATCATGAGCGTGCCGCGCTGGCGCAGAATGTTCACGCGGAAGCGGCCGACGCCCGGCGCACCCCACGAGCAGTCGTAGTCGTTGATCTCATCGAGGCGTGCCCGGTCCCGCTCGTACGGAATCAGCTGAGTGCAGATCTGCTTGATCTGCTCCGGCGTCAGGCGCTGCTGCGTGAGCGGCACCAGCTCGCCGCGAATGCGGGCGCGCAGGAAATCGCCGGCTTTAATGTGGATGTCGGACGCGCCGCGCTGAATCGCGGCCTTGAAAATCTCGAGCATCTATTCGTGAGGTTGAATTTGAAACTGGAGCGAGTGCTATAAAGCTACTCGCCTGGGGCGGCTACGCAAGCTCGATTTTCTGTACGCCTTCCACGGTCAGCAGGTTCCTGACCGCAGCATCCCACTTGTCCGCGGTACCGCGCGCCTGGAACGAGACATGGATCGCGTCGGCGCTCCTTTCGACCAGCACCGTGTCCACCGCGAAGCCGAGTGCCAGCAGCTTCTTTTCGACCGAATCGATGATCTCGGCGGCGGGCCTGAGTGTGACGTTCACGATGCGCTCGGCCGGCCGGCGCGGGATGAGATGATCCTCGACACGACCGAGCAGCATGAGCGCGAGCATGACCAGCGAGCTGGCGACGATCGCCGCGACGTACGCGCGCGCGCCCACCGCCATACCGATGGCGGCGACCACCCACAACGTGGCCGCCGTGGTCAGGCCGGTCACGCCGCCGCGCGCGTGCAGGATCGAGCCGGCGCCCAGAAAACCAATGCCGCTCACGATCTGCGCGGCAATGCGCCCGGGATCCGGGCTGCCGCCCAGCTCGGACGCGCCGGCCAGCGCGACGCTGAAGGAGACTTCGGTAATGAGCGCGGCGCCCAGGCAGATCAGCAGGTTCGTGCGGAAGCCGGCCGGCTTGCCGCTCGTCTCACGCTCGAGACCGATCATGCCGCCGAGCGCGGCGGCGAGCAGCAGGCGCAGCACGAGCTGGTAGCGCTCGAGCAGCTCGGGACCGAAGTGCCTGAGAATGTCTTCCATTTTTAACGAACGTTCACGTCAGTCATTGAGTTTCCTCAATTCCTTGAGTAATGCTGTCTTGTCCCTGGTTCGCTCGTCAACCTTCTTGATGACGCGAGCCGGCTGGCCGGCGACCACGACACCGGCTTCCACATCGCTCACCACGATGCCGCCGGCCGCGACCACGCTGCCTCTGCCGACACGACAGCCTTCGAGCACTACCGCATTCGCACCGATCAGCACATTGTCTTCGATGATGACCGGATCCGCGCTTGGCGGCTCGAGCACGCCTGCGAGCACCGCACCCGCTCCGATGTGGCAGTTCTCACCGACCAGCGAGCGCGCGCCGACCACCGCGTTCATGTCGATCATGGTGCCGGCACCGATCACCGCGCCGATGTTGACGACCGCGCCCATCATGATAATTGCGCGCTCGCCGATCTCGACCTTCTCGCGGATCAACGCGCCCGGCTCGATGCGGGCATTGATCTGCTTCAGGTCGAGCAGCGGAATCGCGGAATTGCGCCGGTCGTTCTCGACATGCGAGTAGGCAATGTGCGACGCATTGCGATCGAGCAGCTCGTGAACTTCGTGCCACTCGCCGATCAGGATCGTGGTGCCCGCGCTGGTCGGGAACACCTTCACTTCATGCGCCGCCGCGACTTCGAGCTCACGATCGTGCTTCACGTACGCAATGACCGGCGTCCGCTTGCGCGCATTGGCGATCAGATCGCGAATTTGCCGGTAATCCATTCAGACGCCGGGCTCCAGGAAGGCGAGGCCCAGCACCTCCTTCATCGAGTAGCTGCCGGGCTCGCGACCATTGATCCATTTGGTGGCGACCAGCGCACCCTCGGCGAAGAGCGCGCGGTCCTGCGCCTTGTGCGCGATCTCGATGCGCTCACGCGGGCCGATGAAGTGCACGTGATGTTCGCCGACGATGTCACCGCCGCGCAGTGCGTGGAAGCCGATCTCGCCCGCGCTGCGCGGTCCCGTGTTGCCGCTGCGGCCGTCCCTGCGAAACGACTCGAGCGCGACGCCGCGACCGTTCGCGACGGCATGACCGAGCGCCACTGCGGTGCCGCTCGGCGCATCGACCTTGCGAGCATGGTGCGCCTCCACGATTTCGACATCGAAGCGGTCGGGCCCCAGCACGCGTGCAGCGGCATCCACCAGCCCGAGCATGAGGTTTACGCCGACGCTGAAATTCGCCGATACGATCACCGCGCTGGTGATCGATGTTTGCGCGAGCAGGCGCAATACTTCTGGCGTCAGGCCCGTCGTGCCGATCACCAGGCTCTTGCCGCCCAAGTCGGTCGCGCGCTGCGTGAGCAGTGCCTGCAGCCCGGCAACGGCCGAGAAGTCGAGCACGACGCCGGCGCCCTGCACCATTTCCGCCGCGCTGTCGGCGGTCTCGATCGTCCGGAAGCCATAGCGCGCCGCCTCGCCGCCGACGCGCCGCTCGCGATCGATGCCGCCGGCCAGCTCGAAATCGCGTGACTGCGCGATGAGGCTGACGAGCGTCTGCCCCATCCTCCCTGTTGCACCGGAGATAACCACCTTGATTGGCATGGATCAGCGTCTCGGTTCGAGTCCCGTTTCGGTCAGTGCCCGTTCCAGGCGCTCGCGAATCGGCGCCGTAATCTCGGTGAGCGGCAGGCGGACGGGCCCGGCGTCGAAGCCCAGCCAGCTGAGCGCGGCCTTCACCGGGATCGGATTCGGCTCCGCGAACAACGCACTCACCAGGGGAAGGTAGCGCAGCTGGAGCGCGCGCGCAGTGTCCAGGTCGCCATCGAGCCAGGTATGGACCATACGGCTGGTGTCACGCGGCGCAATATTGCCGAGCACGCTGATCACGCCTTTGCCGCCGAGCGAGAGGATCGGCAGGACCTGATCGTCGTTGCCGCTCCAGATGACGAGGCGATCGGCCAGACGCCGCGCCAGCTCGGCGATCTGCACGATGTCGCCGCAGGCCTCCTTCACGCCGATCACACGCTCGTCCTGCGCGATCTGCTCGATGGTCGCGGGCAGTATGTTGACCGACGTGCGACCCGGCACGTTGTAGATCACGGCCGGCAGCTGCGCCGCCTCGATCACCGCACGGTAGTGTGCGACCAGGCCTTGTTGCGTGGGCTTGTTGTAGGGCGGCGCGCTGATCAGCACGCCATGGGCACCGGCAGCCCGCGCATTCCGGGCGAGCCGCATGACCTGCTGCGTGTCGCTGCCGCCGCAGCCGGCGATGATCGGCAGACGTCCCGCCGCCGCCTCGACGGCGATGCCGATCGTCTGCTGCTGTTCGTCCGGCGTCATGGTCGCGGCCTCACCGGTCGAGCCGCACATGATGAGCGCGTCCGTGCCTTGCTCGATCTGGTAGTTCACCAGCTCGCGCAGCACGCGTTCGTTCACACCGTTTCGGTCGAATGGTGTGACGAGCGCTACTCCGGAGCCGATGAACCTTGGATTCGTCAAGTCAGGGATTGTTGAGATCGTACAGGTCGCCGCGCGTCACGTCGGTCGCGGGATCGTCGGTGTTCACGTCGCGATCGGTGGTCTCGGAGAAGTCGTCGACGACTTCATCCTCGGTCGTGGTCGCGAAGAACGAACGAAAGACGCGGTTGCCGCAGCGCTCGCATTTCATTTCGGCCGGCGGCTCTTCCTCGTCGAAGAAGTAATGCTTGCCGCATTCCAGGCAGACCTGGGTCAGCACACCTTCTGAAGCCATGGGCCCTCCAGAACAAGGATCGGTGAGCGAAGGACTCGCAAATAGTCTGCCGCCCGGCCTAAATTACCACCGTACGAGCATCGATCAAAAGGGCCAGTCGCTTTCACGGATCACGATATACTGGCCGAGGAATCCGCCGCCGACGCCGGCGCGCGGGCTCCGCGGCGCTCGACCTCTGTCACGTCGCGACCGGGTGAGGAGCCGGACTGGGTCGATGGCGGCGGCATCATCGCGGGGAATCCGGCGGTCTTTGCGTTCTTGAGAGGTGTACTTCGTGAGACTTGGAGCCTTCACACGCGGAGACTCGGAGGCACGGAGAACACCCGAGCACAGATGCTGTTAAATTTTGGGCTTCTCCAGATCGAGTGGGTGAATTTCACTGCAAACCGGATTCGAGAACCGGACTCGAAAACCGGACTCGAAAACCCGTGGACCAATCACCACTCAGTTGGGAGCTGAGCCTAAATTTTAATCCGCGTAACTCTGTGGCTCTGTGTCTCTGCGTGTGATGCCAGTTCGATGGATTTGGAATGAAGCTTTGGAAAATTCTGAGCCTCGGCGCTCTCGTGATACTCGCGAGTCTGGGCGCCGGCATGAGTCTCGGCAGCTGGACCTCCGTGTGCCGCGACTGCCCGTCGGTCGCGCAGATTTACACGTGGGAGCCGAAGAGCTCGACCAGGATCCTGGCCCGCGACAGCACGCTCATTGCCGAATTCTTTCAGGAGCGGCGCACGCCCATCGAGATCTCGACTCTGCCCGCGCACGTGATCAACGCGTTCATCGCGATCGAGGACAAGCGTTTCTACCGGCACAACGGTCTGGACTATCGCCGCATCTTCAGTGCGGCGGTCCGCAACGTGTTGAGCGGCAAGGTCACCGGTGGCGGCAGCACGATTACGCAGCAGCTCGCACGCAACATGTTTCCGGAGGAGATCGGCTTCCGGAAGCGGCTCGCGCGCAAGCTCAAGGAAGCGCACGTCGCACGCGAGATCGAGAGGGTCTATACCAAGGAGCAGATTCTCGAAGCCTACATCAACCAGATCCACTACGGCCACGGCTGGCACGGCATCGAGACGGCCGCGCAGCACTATTTCGGCAAGCCGGCCGCGCAGCTGAACCCCGCGGAGGCCGCCATGCTGGCGGCAGTCGTCAAGCTGTGGCGCACCTTCTCGCCGTTCCTCGAGCCGGATCTTGCGCGGCAGCGGCGCAACCTGGTGCTGGCGGTGATGGCGGATCAGGGATATCTGACGCGCCCGGAGGCCGAGCGCTGGAAGCGCGAGCCGCTGCCCACCGAGCCGGCCGGCGGCTACACCGCGCGCTTCGCGCCGTACTTCGTCGAATGGATCCGCATTGCGCTCGACCAGCGCTTCGGCGCGGACCTGTACCGGCGCGGCTTCAAGGTCTACACCACGCTGGACGCGGACATGCAGCGCGCCGCGCAGGTCGCGCTCGACTCGGGCTTCGCGCGCATCGCGCGCGCCGGCCGCTTCTCCCATCCGAAGTACGCGGACGTGAAGGCGAACGGCGGTATCACGAAGCCGCGCGAAATGCCGTACCTCCAGGGGGCGTTCGTCGCGACCGACCCGGCGACCGGCGCGATTCGCGCGCTGATCGGCGGGCGCGATTTCAGGGACTCGAAATTCAATCGCGCCACCCAGGCGCGCCGCCAGCCGGGCTCGGGGTTCAAGCCCTTCGTGCTCGCCACCGCATTGGCGAGCGGCGTGCCGGTTTCGCACGTGCTGGTCGACGAGCCCTTCATGATGGAGCAGGTGGACGGCACCGTCTGGACACCGAAAAACTTCGATCCGGACTTCCGCGGCGCGCTCACGCTACGCGAAACGCTCAGGTTCTCCGTCAACATCCCGACCATCAAGCTGGCGCTCGAGATCGGCATCGAGCCGATCGTTCAGCAGGCGCGCCGCATGGGCATCACCACGCCCATTCCGCCGTATCCCGCGACCGCGATCGGCGCCGCCGAGATGATTCCGCTCGAGGTCGCCGAAGCGTACTCGACCTTCGCCAACAACGGCGCGCGCGCGAAGCCGTTCGCGATTCTGCGCGTCGAGGACGAGGAAGGTCGTGTCCTCTACGAGCCACGGCCGGAGCGCGTCGTCGCACTCGATTCCACCACGACCGCGATCGTGCGCGATCTGATGCGCGACGTCGTCGACCGCGGCACCGCGTACCCGGTGCGCAATCCGGCCGAGGGCAATCTGCCGTACGAGATTCCGGCGGGAGGCAAGACGGGCACCAACAACGACGCGACCGACATCTGGTTCGCGGGCTTCACGCCGAATCTGCTGGCAGTCGTCTGGTACGGCTTCGACAAGCCAGCCACCATCACCCCGCGCGCCGCCGGCGGCGTCTATGCGGCGCCCGTGTTCGGGCAATTCATGCGCTCGGTCTATTACGGGGAGAAACCGCTGCTGCCGAAGCCCGCGGCCTGGGAGCTGCCGCCGACTGTCGTAGTTCGCCGAATCGATGCGCAGAGTGGGAAACTGGCGGGGCCGTTGTGTCCGGGCGCATCCGTGCGCGGCGAGCTGTTCGCCGCGGGCACGGAGCCGACCGAGCTGTGCGAACTGCACGGGCCGCCGCTGCTCGGGCAGCCGCTGCGCTGAGAGAGAATGGGAGGAGGCGGGAGGCGGAGAAAGTCTATTCACACGCAGAGACTCGGAGGCGCGGAGAACGTCTGAGGCATCCCCGTGCACCTGCTGGCGAACCGGAGCATACCTCCACGTTCATTAGGTTTTTCTTCTGCGGCCGCGACGCACTGGTGCTGCGCAATCGACGACTCGCGAAGGTTCTATTAACAGAAAAATGAGCTTGAATGCACGAAGAAGGGGCAGGCACGCTGGCATCCCTCTGAGAATCTCCGTGCCTCGGCGCCTCTGCGTGTGATGAGCTCCGCGTCTCGGACAAGCTCCGCGTCTCAACCGTACAAACGGAACGGCACACCCTCGGCGGCCAGCAGCTCCCGCAGCTCATCGAACTTCTCGGTCAGCACCTCGAGCGCCATGCCGCACTTCGCGTCCACACCCGTCGGCGCGGGAACCACCTCGACCGCGATACCGCGCTCGCGCGCGACTTCTTCGGCCCACAACGCGTTGTGCGTCGTGTCGAATACGATGACCTTGTTCATGTCAGCTCTTCTGCTCCTTGCGCGGTTACGCGGTGTGAAATCAACGGCAACGACCTGACCTCGTGGTCGACGATCGGGATCGCGCGCCGCAGCGCGTCGAGCGCGCGCGATGCCCGGTCTTCGCTGCGCGCGAATATCGTGGCCAGCGCATCGCCGCGCGAGACCTTCTGCGCCGGCTTCGCGGTCAGAGAGAAGCCGACCGCGGCATCGATCTCGCCGTCCAGCGACGCGCGTCCGGCACCCAGCGCGACCGCGGCCTCGCCGATCTCGCGCACCTGCATCTCGCCGATCCAGCCGTCCAGCTCCGCCTCGAATATGCGCCGGATCGGCGCCTGCGGCAGCACGGCGGGGTCGTCCACCACGGCCGGGTTGCCGTCCTGTGCCTCGATTACGGCGCGCAGCTTCTCGAGCGCGCGGCCGTCGGCCAGCGCGCGTCTCGCGGTCTCGTACGCGCGGGTTCGATCGGTTTCACGATCCGCGAGCAGCAGCATCTCGGCCGCGAGCCA
>JBQTJO010000227.1:0-15339 GCA_052387015.1 Gemmatimonadota bacterium | reverse complement strand
CGGCTGCAGCCGGTCGAACGCGGATGAGCAGACGGCCGGGCCCGGGCTGGCGACGGTCGAGCGGCGGGATCTGAGCGTGAGCGCCGAGGCCGCGGGTCTGGTCGAGCCGATCCAGATGGTGGAGATCAAGTCGAAAGCATCGGGTGAGGTGCTGTCGGTGCTGGTCGAGACGGGGCAGGAAGTCACGCGCGGCGCGACGCTGGTGCAGGTCGATCCGCGCGATGTCCGCAACGCGCTCGCGCAAGCCGAAGCGGATCTCGAGGTCGCCGAGGCGCGCCTCGAGACGTCGAGCGCGAACCGGCGCCGCGTCGAGGAGCTGAGCAAGAGCAACGTCGCGACCGCGCAGGAGCTGGAATCGGCCGTGCTGGAGGCTGCCAACGCGCGCGCGCAGCTGATCAAGGCGCGCACCAATCTGGAGCTGGCGCGCGAGCGCATGAACGACGTGACGATCCGCGCGCCGATCGGCGGCACCATCATCGAGAAGGCGATCGAGCCGGGCAGCATCATCGCATCCGCGAGCGGCACTTTCGGCGGCGGCACCACGTTGCTGAAGATGGCGGATCTGGCGATCGTGCGCGTGCGCGCGCTGGTCGATCAGACCGACATTGGCAAGGTGCAGCCGGGACAGCGCGCGCTGGTCACCGTGGAAGCGTACCCTGGCCGGCCCTTCACGGGCGAGGTCGTGAAGGTCGAGCCGTCCGCGGTAGTCGATCAGAACGTCACGATGTTCCCGGTGCTGATTCACCTGCGCAACAATGAGCGGCTGCTCAAGCCGGGCATGAATACCGAAGTCGAGATCCAGATCGCCGAGCGCAGCGAGGTCGCCGTCATTCCGAACGACGCGGTTGTCGCCCTGCGCGATGCCAGCACGGCGGGCGCCGCGCTCGGCCTCTCCGAAGACGACATGCGCGCGAAGCTGGAGGCGCGCCGGACCGGCATGCGGACTCGTCCCGGCATGGGCGGCGGTGCGCGCCGCAACCCGAACGCGCGGCCCGGCATAGTGTTCACACCGGGCGCGAGCGGGCCGGTGCCGAAGCTCGTGATGCTGGGCGTCAATGACTGGGAATTCACGGAAGTCATCAGCGGGCTGGAAGCGGGTGAGAAGGTGTTCCTGATGACGGCCGCGCGTCTGCAGCAGCAGCAGCAGGACATGCAGGATCGCGTGCGCCAGCGCAGCAATCAGATGCAGGGCATGCGGCAGAGTACGACGCAGCCGGGCTCGCAGCCGGCTCAGGGCGGCCGGTAATGCTGTTCGATGAGACGGTAAAAGTCGCGTTCGGCGCGATCCGCGCCAACAAGATGCGGTCGATCCTCACGATGCTGGGGCTCGTGATCGGCATCGCGGCCGTCATCACCATGGTCGCGCTGGGTGAAGGCGCGCAGCGCTCCGTGCAGGCGCGTCTGCAGGCGCTCGGCACCAACGTGCTGAACGTCAATCCCGGCACGCAGATGTTCGGCGGCATCGATCGCGGTGACGGCGCTCGCCTGACCGTCGAGGATGCGCAAGCCCTGCTGCGCTCGCCGGGGACGATCAAGGATGTCACTCCCACCATGCGACGCAGCCAGCAGGTCGAGTTCAGCGGCAACAACGCGAGCCTCACGATCGAGGGCGTGTGGCCGAGCTTCTTCGAGATCAACAACCACGCGGCAGATTACGGCCGCTTCTTCACGGCCGGTGAGAATCAGGGGCGCCGCCGCGTCGCCGTGGTCGGCGCCCGGCTGGGCGAGCGGCTGAACGTGGAGACCACCGCCCTGCTCGGGAAGACGATCCTGATCCGCGGTATCGCCTTCGACGTGATCGGCGTGCTGAAGGAGAAGGGCCAGAGCGGCGGCTTCGGCCCCGGCCCCGACGAGCGCATCTACATCCCGCTCGCGACCGCGCAGTTCCGCATCTTCGGCCAGGATCGCGTCAACGAAATTCAGGTCCAGGCGCATTCGCCCGACCAGCTCTCGGCGACCATGGCGGACATCGACCGGGTACTGCGCCGCGAGCACCGCATTCGCCCGGGCGAGGCGTCGGACTTCACGATTCGCAACCAGGCATCGCTGCTGCAGACCTTCGAGGAGACGACGCGCACCTTCTCGTTCCTGCTGGCGGGCATCGCGATCGTCTCACTGGTGGTGGGCGGCATCGGCATCATGAACATCATGCTGGTGTCCGTCACCGAGCGCACCCGCGAGATCGGCGTGCGCAAGGCGCTGGGCGCGCGCCGGCGCGACATCCTGCTCCAGTTCCTGATCGAGGCGCTGGTGCTGTGCATCGCGGGCGGCGTGATTGGACTGGGCGTGGGCGTGGCAGCTGCGATCCTGATGGCCAGGCTGGCGGCTTGGAACACCGTTGTGGCGCCCGAAGCCGCAGTGTTGGCGATTACGTTCTCCGCGGTCATCGGTGTCTTCTTCGGGATCTGGCCCGCCCGCCGCGCGGCCGCGCTGGATCCGATTATCTCCCTGCGCTACGAGTAACGTTTTATCCGTGTTGAGGCTGCTTGTCTGAAGTAGCCAACTCTCCTAGGATGTCCGCCCAGGCACCAGGAGGTAATGCAATGTTACGAAGAGGTCTCGCGGCTGCGCTCGTATTCGCACCGGCACTGAGCGCGCAGTCCATCCCGAAGCTGCAATTCGAGAAATACACGCTGCCCAACGGCCTCGAGGTGATCCTGCACGAGGACCACTCGGTGCCGCTCGTCTCGGTGAACACATGGTACAAAGTCGGCTCCGGCGATGAGGACGTGGGGCGCACCGGCTTCGCGCATCTGTTCGAGCACATCATGTTCATGGGGTCGGAGCACGTGCCGGCCGGCATGTTCGACGTGTGGCTCGAGTCGGCCGGCGCCAACAACAACGGCTCGACCACCGAAGACCGCACCAACTACTACGAGGACATGCCATCCAATGCGCTGTCCCTCGCCCTCTGGCTGGATGCCGACCGCATGGGCTGGCTGCTGCCGGCCATGGATCAGGGCAGGCTGGACGTGCAGCGCGACGTCGTGAAGAACGAGCGGCGGCAGAGTTACGACAATCGGCCATACGGCCGCGCGGATGAGACGATGCTGGCCGCGCTTTTCCCGCCCGATCACCCGTACTCCTGGCCGGTGATCGGCTCGATGGCGGACCTGAGCGCCGCCACCCTCGACGACGTGACCAGCTTCTTCCGCCGCTACTACGCGCCCAACAACGCGACCATCGCGATCGCCGGCGACTTCGACCGTGCGGCGGCGAAGCAGCTCATCGAGAAGTACTTCGGCAGCATTCCGCGCGGACCCGAAATCGATCGCCGCGCGCGGGTGCCCGCGCCGCAGATCACGCGCGACACTTCCCTGGTCATGACAGACCGCGTCCAGCTGCCGCGCGTCTACTACATGTATCCATCGCCGAAGCTGTTCGCGCCCGACGACGCCGCGGCCGAGATCCTCGCGCGCATTCTGGGCGGCGACAAGACGTCGCGCTTGTACCAGAGGCTGGTTTACGAGCTGCAGGTCGCGCAGGACGTCGTCGCATTCCAGAACGGCATGCGTCTCGACGGCGTCTTCCGCGTCTGGGTCACGCCCAAGCCGGGCAACACGCCGGAGCAGATGATCAGGCTGATGGACGAGGAGATCGCGAAGCTCGTCAATGACGGCATTACCCAGCGCGAATTGCAGCGCGCGAAGAACACGATCAGCTCGCAGTTTCTCGATCGGCTGAGCAGCGTCGGCGGCTTCAGCGGCAAGGCCGACCTGCTCAACTTCTACAACTACTTCGCGGGCACACCCGATTACGTGCAGCAGGATCTCGCTCGTTACATGAATACGACGACGGCGGCTGTGCAACGCGTTGCACGTGAGCTGTTCGCGCGGCCGAAGGTCGTGCTGACGGTGGTGCCGGAGCTCAGCGATGAGAGCGAGTAGAGCGATGAGAGAGGGTAAAGCGATCAGAGAGATGAGAGCGATAAGAGCGATAAAAGCGTTAGCTGTAATCGGTGCGGTGGGCTGTGCATCCAGTGAGCCGCCGGCGCCGCCTCCGCCTCCGCCTCCGCCTCCGGTCGAGCAGGTTGTGCAGGCGCCGCAGCCGGGCGACACGGCGCCGCCGGCCCTCGCCGCGCCGAAGCCGCTCAGTCTGCCGCAAGTGCTGGAGCGCACGCTGCCGAACGGGCTGCGCCTGCTGCTCGTCGAGCATCACGAGCTGCCGATCGCGGATTTCGTGCTGGTCGTCCACTCGGGCAGCGAGGTGGATCCGGCGCGCAAGGAAGGCGCGGCGAGTCTGGTCTCGGCGCTGCTCGACGAGGGCACTGCGACGCGCAGCTCGCTCCAGATCGCGGATCAGGCGGCGTTCCTCGGAGTCAGCCTCACGACCTCGAGCGGCTGGGATGCATCGCGCGTGTCGCTGCACACGCCGACCGAACAGCTGGATAGCGCGCTGGCCCTGTTCGCGGATGTCGCACTGCGGCCGTCGTTCGCGGCCCACGAGCTGGAGCGGCTGCGCAAGGAGCGGCTCACGCAGATCCTCCAGATCAGGGACCGCGCCCCGCAGATCGCCGATCTCGCCTTCAGCTCGATTCTGTACGGCGAGAACCACCCGTACGGCCGCTGGCAGATGGGCACTGAGGCTGCCGTGAAGGCCATCACGCGCGCCGATCTCGAGCGCTTCTACAACACGTACTATCGGCCGAACCACAGCACGTTGATCGTGGTCGGCGCTGTGACGCCGGCGGATATCGAAGCGCGCATCGCGAAGCTGTTCGGCGCCTGGAAACGCGCCGACGTGCCGGCCGCGCGCTTCGGTCGCGTGCCGCCCATTGCCGCGACGACGATCTACCTGATCGACAAGCCAGGCGCGCCGCAGTCATCGTTCCGGATCGGCAACGTGGGTGCCGCGCGTTCAACCGAGGATTACTTTCCGCTCCAGGTCATGAACACGATCCTGGGCGGCTCGTTCACCAGCCGGCTGAACCAGAACCTGCGCGAGACGCGGGGCTACACGTACGGCGCGGGCTCCGCATTCGACATGCGGCAGTCGGCGGGCCCGTTCCACGCACGCGCCGAGATCGTGGCGACCAAGAGCGACTCGGCGCTGATCGAGTTCATGAAGGAGCTGCGCGGCATCCGTGACACGGTGCCGGCCGCCGAGCTGGAGAAAGCGAAGCAGTATCTGCAGCTGCAGCTGCCGTCGCAGTTCGAAACCACGTACGACATCGCGCAGGGGCTGGTGCCGGTCGCGCTTTACTCGCTGCCGCTCGACTACTTCGACCGCTACGCGCAGAACATCGCGGCCGTCACGCAGCAGGATGTGCAGCGCGTTGCGCAACAATACGTTACACCGGACAGGCTGGCGATCGTGATTGTCGGGGACCGTCAAACGATCGAACAGGGTATCAGAGCCGTCAATATTGGCACGGTCGAGATACGGGACATGAGCGGAAGACCAATCGCGCAATGAGCATGAGAACTTTCAAATGCGGCCGACCACGATCTCGTTCGCGGACCTGACCATCGAGATGGGACGATAATGGCAAGCAAAGGTACGATCGCGATTCTGACGGGTGGCGGCGACGTGCCGGGCCTGAATCCCGCGATTCGCGCGGTCACGATGCGCGCGCTGCGCGAGGGATACCGCGTGGTCGGCATCCGGCGCGGTTGGGCCGGCCTGGTCGACTACGCGCGCGAGAAGGGCGCGGACAACAGCGAGAACATCATCGATTTGACCGAGGCCATTGTGAACCGCGCGGGCCGGACGGGCGGCACGTTCCTGCACAGCTCGCGTACGCGCCCCAGCCACCTGCCGCGCGAGCGGGTGCCGCAGTACATGAGCGGCTACGACGATGCGATCAACGACGTCACGAAAGACGTGCTGATCAATCTCGAGCAAATCGGCGTGGACGCGCTCATCCCGATCGGCGGTGATGACACGCTGAGCTACGGCAAGCGGCTGCACGATGAAGGGGTGAAGGTGGTCGCGATTCCAAAGACGATGGACAACGACGTCTACGGCACCGACTACTGCATCGGCTTCAGCACCTGCGTCACACGCACCATCGAGCTGACTCACCGGCTGCGCACCTCGGCGGGATCGCACGAGCGTTTCCTCGTAATCGAGGTGTTCGGGCGCTACGCAGGCTTCACCGCGCTGCTGCCGACCATGGCGGGCGCTGCCGACCGCTGCGTCATACCCGAGCACTCGGTGGATGTCGAGCAGCTGACCGAGCTGCTGGTCCACGATCGGAGCCGCAACCCGAGTCGCTACTCGGTCGTGCTGGTGTCGGAAGGCGCTACGCTGGCTACGCACGACGGCATGAGCTTCGAGAGTGAGGAAGCGGACATGTTCGGGCACCGCAAGCTCGGCGGCATCGGCGACAAAGTGGCGGCGGCCCTGAAAGAGTACTCACCGAAGTACAACAATGGTCGCCGCGTCGACGTCGTCAATCAACGGCTCGGCTATCTCGTGCGCTCCGGCGATCCGGACGCGCTCGACTCGATCGTGCCGATGGCGTTCGGCAATCTCGCGCTCGACCTGATCATGAAGAAGGAGTACGGCCGGCTGGTCAGCATCCACCGCGGCTTCTACGACAGCGTGCCGATCCACAACGTCACGTCGGAGAAGAAGGTCGTGGACGTCGCGAAGTACTACAGCGCGGAGCGGCTGCGGCCGATCTATCGCTTCGACGGCGCGCCGTTGTTCATCATGACCAGCGATTAGAGCGATGTGAGCGATAAGAGCGGGCGATGAGAGCGTTTTTACATTGCTCTCATCACTGTCATCGCTCTCATCACTCTAATCGCCTCAGGGCAGGTTTCCGCCCCGGCTTCGGCGCGTCATGTAACCGGTATTGATGTAGTCGCGCACGCTGCTCCACGCGCCGTACCTGCGAGCCTGATCGCCCGTCCATGCGCTGCGCAGGTCGGGCTCGACATCCTCGAAGCTGCGCCCCTGGTAGTCCGGATTCTGACCGGCCAGATGGCCGAACTGATAGAGCGGACGCACCGTCTCGTACGTGCCGGCAGGCCGGCGCGCGCTGTTCTCGAAATGCCTGCGGCAGGTCTCGTCTTGCCGCTCGCCGAAGCTCGCCAGCGCTTCATCCGGCGTGCGGTCCGACCACCAGCCGCCCACCGCGCCGGCGACGGTGCGGATCATCGAGCCCACCACGTTGACGGTCGTGTCGCCCAGCTTGCCGGCGAGACCGCCCACCGCGCCACCCAGCCGCTCGAAGCTGCCCCGGTCCTCTTTCCTGTCCGTCATCGACGCATCCTCCGCGAGTTCCGCTGCCCAGCGCAGACCAGATGCATGTAGCGGGCCCGGCCATTGCATTACTGGACCGGTGATGAATGGGACCACGAAAACGACAGGCATGACCGGATTCGGACGAATAACGCTTGCATGCGTACTCGCGATTGCGGCGGCTGCCTGCGGGCGTGCTGACAAAGCGACCGCAACGCCCGAGGCGCGCGCCCGCATTCGCGCGGTGCTCGAGAATGCGGACAGCGCGACGATCATCTCGCTGATCGCCGGCGACACACTGCATCTCTCGGATGCGACCATCGACTTCTACCAGCGTCGGCGCTGGCGGCCGGCGTGGGCGGACGAAGAGCTGACCGATCAGGGAACCAGGATCGTGCAGGTGCTCGGCGCGACCGAGCAGGACGGTCTCAGCCCGTTGCGGTACCGCTATGACGTGCTGCGGCGCATGGTGCTGTCACTGGACAACGGCGCGGAATCCCTCGACGAAACCGCGCAACCTCAGTACGCGGCCGACCTCGACATCCTGCTGACCGAGGCGTTCGCGCGCTACGCGCTCGATCTCGCGCAAGGCACGCTCAGTCCCGATTCGGCGGGACTGGATTGGGAGATTCCGCGCGGCGGCGTACCCAAGGAAAATCTGCTGCGCGCACTCGTGCGTGGCACCGAGCCGGCCGAGCTGGTGCAGCAGATCCGGCCGACCGCGCCGCAATACGGCCGGCTGATGAACGTGCTCGCGCGTCTGAAGGAAGTACAACAGGCGGGCGGCTGGCCGGCCGTGCCCGAAGGCGGCGCTCGCCGCGGTGACTCGAGCGCTGTCGTGCTCGCCTTGCGCGCGCGCCTGTCTGCGAGCGAGGACGTGCACGAAAGGACGCTGGCGCAGCGCGGCGCGGCGCGCCCGGCCGTATTCGACCGCGATCTTTTCATCGCGCTGCAGCACTTCCAGCAGCGGCACGCCATCGACGCTGACGGCGCGCTCGGCGAGAAAACGCTCGAAGAGCTGAACCATCCAGTCGACGAACGGATTGCGGAGGTCCGGCTGAACATGGACCGCTGGCGCTGGCTGCCGCACCAGCTCGGCGACTTATACGTCATCGTGAACGTCGCGGGCTTCGAGCTGGCGGTCATCGAGAAGGGACGCGCGATCGAGGAAATGAACGTCGTCGTCGGGCAGCAAGGCTGGGAGACGCCGATCTTCGCCGACACGCTCGAGAACCTGGTCCTGAATCCGTACTGGAACGTACCGGCCTCGATCATTGAGGAAGAGCTCGCGCATCTCGTTAATGATCCCGGCTATCTTGCTCGCAACAATTTCGAGCGCACACCGGACGGCGGGTTGCGCCAGCGTCCGGGACCGAGGAACGCGCTCGGCCAGTTCAAGTTCGTTTTCCCGAACAAGGACAACATCTACCTGCACGACACGCCGGCCGATCAACTGTTCTCGCGCACCAGCCGGGCGTTCAGTCACGGCTGCATTCGGCTCGAGCGGCCGCGCGATCTGGCATATCTGCTCGGTGAAAAGCTGGCCGGCCAATCGCCGCGGCAGATCGATCGGCTGGTTGCGACCGGCGACAACCGGTGGATCAAGTTTCGCCGCAAGATTCCGATCTACGTCCTCTACTTCACGACTTGGGTCGATGACGATGGCACGGTCCGCTACCATCACGATGTCTACGGTCACGACGAGGCGATCGGCGGGCAGACGCGTCGGTTCGACAGCCGGGGGACTTAGGCGCTGGCTTTCCGCTTGCAATAACAGCCTGCACCTGGTTACGGGAGGAACCGATGGCGGAGATACATGTCGAAAAGAAACGCGGCGTCGCCGGTTGGATCTGGGTGCTGCTAATCGTGGTGCTGATCGCGGCGGCGATCTGGTACCTGTGGCAGGCCGGCTACGTCGGTGTGGGCCCCGACCGAGTCAGTCTATTCCAGACAGTCGCTCCGATCGCAGGAGGCACAAATGGCACGTGATCGTTACCGCCGCGATGCGGCCGGTGTAGGGCCAGATCCGAACCTGACGGGCAGCCTGACCCGTCTCAGCTCGCTGCGCGATTTCCGGGTGGCCGATGGCGAACCCGACATCCGTGGCTGGGAAGTGCGGACTTTGGCGGGCAGCCGCATCGGTGAAGTCAATGACCTGCTGGTCGATTCACATCGCGGCGAGGTCGTCCTGATCGACGTCGACCTGAGCGATTCGGATCAGCACATCAACGTGCCGATCCGCGGCGTACAGCTGGACCGCTCGCGCAACTGCGTGATCGTGGACAGTGGTGATCTGCGCAGCGCGCGCGAGCCGATGACCGTCTACGGCGAGGATCGCATGGATGAGGCGCGCGCACTGGATGCGCGCGAGGCGGCTTCTACGGACGAGGTGGTGATCGATCGCCGGCCGATCGTGGAAGAAGTCGTCGTCCGGCGCAGGGTGATGGATTCGGAGAACGCGTCCGAAGAAGAACGGGAATAACGAGCCAGGGGGCGGCCGGCTGCGCCGCCCCCACTCGTATTGCGCGTGTAGACGTACGTCACCAGGCGATCATCCGATCCTTCGAAGCTGAGCGTGAGCCCGGCACGGCTGACCAGACCGAACAGCACGAAGGGGTTGCCGTTCGGCGTCAACACGATCGCGGAATCCTCGGCCTCCCAGCTGCCGGTCAGCACCACGGTCGTGTCGGTCACTTTCGGCGTGCCGGACACCTGATTGATCGTCTCGCGCAAGCTGCTGCGCTCGACATACGTGCTGTTTGCGTTCAACGTGAGTGTGCCGGCGGTCTGGCTGAGCTGGTACGCGCCCGCCACATCCGCGATCACGACCGGCAGCGCGCGGCCGTCGATGCTGACGAGGGTGTAGCTGCCGACAATGACCAGCGGCGTTTCCTGCGGTCCGGTGCTGTCGCCCGAACAGGCGGCGAGCGCGGCTGCAAACGCGAAGGCGATTCTAGGCAAGCTGTTTCTCCACGATGGACTTGACCAGCTCGGGATTGGCGCGACCGCCGGTGCGCGTCATGACCTGGCCGACGAAGAAGCCGAGCAGGCCGGTGCGACCGCCGCGATAGGCCTGCGCCTTGTCGGGATTGGCGGCCACGACCTCCTCGACGAGCGGCGCGATCGCGCCCGCATCGCTGATCTGACCGAGACCGCGCGTCTCGACGATCCGCTTCGGATCGCCGCCGCGCTCGATCATCTCAGCGAGGACCTCCCGGGCAGCGGTCGCCGAGATCGTGCCCCGCTCAATCAAATCAACGAGTGACGCCAGCTGTTTGGGACGGAATGGCAGCTCGGACCAGGTCCGCTGTCCCAGATTCACCATGAGCTTGGCGATCGCGCTCGCGTTGTCGTCCTGCGCGGCCTGCTCGAAGAACTCTGCCGCGTCCGCAGCGCGCGTCAGCAGATCCGCAGCGACCGGGTCGAGGCCGTAGCGGCTGACGAACAGCGCCTCGCGCTGCTTCAGCTCGGAAGATTTCGCGATGCCGGCGCGCGGCGCGGCCGGCTTCTCCCTCTTCGTAGTGACCCGCTTCTTTTCGCGCACCGGCCGCCCCTCGTCCACCGGCTTCTGACCCGAGATCTTCGCCCAGGTGTCGCGCAGCGTGACCGTGCGATCGAAGACGAGCGCCTCCGGCCGCGATTCCAGCATGTCGCTGCAGAAATAGCCGATGCGCTCGAACTGATAGCGCGTGCCCGGCGGATCGTTCTTGATGCTGGGCTCGACGAACGCGGTTTTTACGACGACGAGCGATTCCGGATTCAGGAACGCCTTGAAATCCTCGCCCTGATCGGGATCTGCGACGCGGAACAGCCGGTCGTACAGCCGGACCTCGCAGTTGAGCGCCTGGGCGGCGCTCAGCCACTGAATCGTGCCCTTGACCGTGCGGTCGCCGGCAGCGCCGCCGCGCGTCGCCGGATCATACGTGCACCGCAGCTCGACGATTTCGCCGGATTCGTCGCGCACGACGTCGACACAACGAATGATGTAGGCGTAGCGCAGCCGCACTTCGGCGCCGGGCGCGAGACGATGCCAGCCTTTGGGCGGATCTTCGGCGAAGTCGTCGCGGTCGACGTACAGGGTTCGGGAGAACGGCAGCTCGCGCGATCCCTCGAGCGGCAGGTCGCGCGGGTAGGACGGCGCGTCGATCACCTCGACCCGATCCTGCGGGTAATTCGTGATCACGACGCGCAGGGGATGCAGCACCGCCATGACGCGCGGCACTTTCCGATTCAAATCGTCGCGGATCGCGTACTCGAGCTTCGCGATGTCGACGCGGCTCTCCGCCTTCGCGACGCCGATCATGTCGCAGAAGCTGCGGATCGCCGCGGGCGTAACGCCGCGGCGTCGCAGTCCCGCAACCGTCGGCATGCGCGGATCGTCCCAGCCGCTCACGTGCCCCTCGTTCACGAGCTGCAGCAGCTTGCGCTTGCTCATCACCGTGTAGTCGAGGTCCAGGCGCGCGAATTCGTACTGACGGGGCCGGCACTCGACCGTGATGTTCTCGACTACCCAGTCGTACAGCTCGCGGTTGTTCTCGAACTCGAGCGTGCACAGCGAGTGGGTCACGCACTCGAGCGCGTCCTCGATCGGGTGCGCGTAATCGTACAGCGGGTAAATGCACCAGTCGTCGCCGGTGCGATAGTGCGAAGCGTGGCGGATGCGGAACAGAATCGGATCGCGCATCAGCATGTTGGTCGACGACATGTCGCCCTTGGCGCGCAAGACGTGCGCGCCGTCCGGAAATTCGCCGGCGCGCATGCGGCGGAAGAGATCGAGGTTTTCCTCGACCGTGCGGTCGCGAAAGCGGCTCGGCCGCCCGGGTTTGGTGACCGTGCCGCGCAACTCGCGGATCTCCTGCTCGTTCGAGCTGTCCACGTAGGCGAGGCCTTTGCGGATCAGCTCTTCGCCGAACTGATACATCTGCTCGAAGCAGTCGGACGCGAAGTAGAGGTGCTCACCCCAGTCGAAGCCCAGCCACTTCACATCGTTCATGATCGAGTTGACGTACTCGATGTCTTCGGTCTCGGGGTTGGTGTCGTCGAAGCGCAGATGACAACGGCCGTTGGCGCCGTGCTCCAGCGCGATGCCGAAATTCAGACAGATGGATTTGGCGTGGCCGATGTGCAGATAGCCGTTCGGCTCGGGCGGGAAGCGCGTCACCACCTTGCCGCCGTAGCTACCGGCGCGGTTGTGCTCGGCTATGATTTCGCGAATGAAGTCCATGCGTCATTATACAAGGAAAGCCCGCACGGGTCAGGGCCGTGCGGGCTTCCAGAGAGGAATGGTATGTATGTTCAGGACAGCCGGTACACTGCCCTCGTTCTCGCGTAATTACCGCCCGTAGTTCAGCAGCACCACGTCGGCCCGGCCGTCGCGATCGCGGTCGAGAATCCGGGCGACCTGAATGCCGCCCGCGAACAGGTTCAACAGCGAACCATCCGAGCTGTCGTACCAGCGCCCGGTCAGGCTGGAGCCGAGCCCCAACCGCGACCGCTGCTGATCGAAGCGGCCGTAGCCACTGCTGCCCAATATGTCGAGCAGAATGCTGCGGCCGAGGTCACTCTGCGCAACGGTGCGCGGCCGACGGAGAATGATGTCGCGCCAACCGGCGTTTCTCAGCGACGCGTCCTCCCAGCCCTTTTGACGGCACCACGACATGCCGTGAACGGGGTGACCTCGGCCATTTCGGCAAAACGGCGGACCCGAGCCGCGCGACGCCCGGCCGCGGTTGAAATCATCGTCGTCGTCAGCGTCGCAGTCATAGCGACGGCGGTCGTCCCGCCGGTCATGATCCCTGCGCGCGCGGTACTCGCGCTCGAGGCGGCGGAGCTCGTCACGGTCGCGGCCATCGCGCCGGCCATCGACGCGGCTGTCCCGGTCGCGCCGATCGTCCTGGCGGACGATCACGCCGCCGCGTCGTTCCGCTTCGGCCCGTTCACGGCCGCTCAGCTGAGCGGCAGCTTCCTGCGGCGCCAGCGCGCCGGCTGTAAGACTGGCCCCGAGAGCCAGCATTGCGACCCTAAGCATGTTCCTCCTTGAGCCCGGGCACCTCGGCCAGACTTACTTTCACAATGGGTGCCGCATGCTAAACCGTTGGGAGAGAGCAGTGTTTACGATTTTCGACTTGGATCGGTGTCCAGAAAAAGAAACAGATAGCGGAGGTTTTCGAGGACAGCGCCCGGTCCGCCAGCAGCCGGCCGACGATGCGCGGCTCGAGCGCGTGCAGGTAGAGCAGGATTTCGGGCAGCTCGGGCATCAGGCGATCACCGGGGCTTGGCGCGCTTCGTTGGTTCCGCCGTGGTCGGATCGTCCGGCCAGTAGTGCTTCGGGTAGCGACCCTTCAGCTCCTTCTTCACCTCGAAATAGCCGGAGCGCCAGAAGCTGGCGAGATCGCGCGTGACCTGCACGGGGCGCTGTGCGGGCGAGAGCAGCTGCAACGTGAGCGGCACGCGTCCGCCGGCCAGCCGCGGCGTCTCACGCATGCCGAACACTTCCTGCAAGCGCACGGCCGCAACGGGCGCGTCGGCATTCGAGTAATCGATCAAGATGTGTGAGCCGGTCGGCACGACCAGATGCGTGGGCGCGAGCTTGTCGAGCGCCGCGCGCTGCTGCCAGGTGAGTCCACTCGCGAGCGCGGCCGTGAGATCCAGCTTGTCGATGTCCGAGCGATTGCGCAGCCCGTGCAAGTGCGGCAGCAGCCATTGCTCCGCGCTTGTGGCCAGCGCGGACCGCGAGTAGTCGGGCCAGGTGTCGTCGTGGCCGCGCATGAAGGCCACGCGCTCGCGCAGCTGCGTTGCGCTCTTCGACCAGGGCAGCGTGTCGATGCCACGCGCACGGATATCATCGAGCAGTGCACGTGCGACGACGTCCGGAGCCGCCTCTCCGGTGACGCTTTCCTTCAGCACGATTGCGCCGAGCTGCTCGCGCCCGACCGTCTGCACCGACCCGGCGGCCGTGATCTCGACCGTCGAAACGCGCTCGATCTGATCCGCGAAATGCAGGCGCAGGTCCGGCTCGGACAGCGCGGCAGCCAGAAACACGCGGCTGTCGCGGCCGGCGCCTTCCAGTTCCGCCGCGACCATGAACTCCTCGCCCGCGGCGGGGTGCGTTTCGGCCAGCACGGCGCCGCGGCCGTTGCGCAGGAGAAACCGGCCGCGCGCCTCGCGGCGCTTGCCGATGCGATCGGGATACGCGAGCGCGAGCAGCAGTCCGGCCGGACTCGTGTCGCTCGCAGCGCCGCGCACGTGCAGCAGCCGCTTGTAATGCGCGGCCTCGCGTTGCACCGGCGCGAGCGCGGCGCGATCGATGCGGTCGGTGCGTAGCCGGCGCTCGGTGAGCAGCGCCGCAATCTCACAGGCGAGCGGCGCGTGTCCTAGCTCCTTGCCACGCAGCAGCATGTGCGCGAGCCGCGGATGCACCGGCAGCTGCGCCATGCGCTTGCCGTGCGCGGTGATCGCACCCGCGCCGTCGAGCGCGCCCAGCTCGAGCAGCAGCTCGCGCGCCTGCGCGAACGAAGCCGCGGGCGGTGCATCCAGCCAGGACAGCTCGCCCGGATCCGCGACGCCCCAGTGCGCGAGGTCGAGTGCGAGCGGAGCCAGATCGGCCTCGAGGATCTCGGGTTGACCGTGGGGCACGAGCGCGGCGTCGTCGTACTCGCCCCAAAGACGGTAGCACACACCCGGCGCAACGCGGCCGGCGCGCCCGCGCCGCTGGTCCGCCGATGCGCGCGTCACCGTGATGGTATCGAGCCGCGTCATGCCGGTGCGCGCGTCGAAGCGCGGTACGCGCATCAGGCCGCTGTCGACCACGATGCGCACGCCTTCGATGGTGAGGCTGGTCTCCGCGATCGACGTCGCGAGCACCACCTTGCGCGTGCCCGGCGCGCTCGCCGCGATGGCGCGGTCCTGCTCCGCCTGCGTCAGATTGCCGAACAGCGGCACTACGTGCGTGCGCGCATCGACCAGCGGCTCCAGCTCGGTCTGCGTGCGTTGGATCTCGGCCGCGCCCGGCAGAAAGACGAGTACGTCGCCGGTGTCGTGCTCGAGCGCGTGACGCACGGCGCGCGCGACCGCCGCCTCGATGCGCGTGTCACGCGGGCGCGGCGCGTAGATCGTCTGGACCGGAAAGCTGCGCCCCGTGCTGGTAAT
>JBQTJO010000226.1:0-21325 GCA_052387015.1 Gemmatimonadota bacterium | reverse complement strand
GCTGTTCATCTTCCGCACGGCCGCCGGCTTCGAGTTCGATGAAAACGATTACGGCTATGCGCTGAAAGTCGAGCAGTTCGTGGGCGGCAGGGGCGCAGCCCGCATCGGAGTGCGCTACGCGAGCGAGGTGCTGCCGGTCGAGAGGTGGGGACTGAGCGATCGCGAGACGTCGCTCGCCGCGTTTCTTCTGCACCGCGATTACCGTGATCACTACGCGCGAGACGGCTGGAGCGCGTATCTGGCGGGCGGCCGGCGTGGCCTGCCGCTCGACTGGCGCATCGAGTTCGGCAATTACGAGTACGAAAACGCGCTGCTGCGCGATCCGGTCTCGATTCTCCACAACGAAGACGGCTGGCGACGCGAGCTGCTGATCCCGCCGGTGCGCGTGCGCACGCTCGAGCTGCAGACGCAGTACGATACGCGTAACGAGAACCGCGATCCCGCGTCGGGCTGGCTGGTGCAGGCAGCAGTCGAGCTCGCGCTCTCGCTCAGAAGTGGCGATCCCGGCGAATTTCCGGAGGACTATCGCTACGGCCTGATCGACGTGCGCCGTTACGCCCGGCTGACGCCGAGCTCACGTATCGCGCTGCGCGCGGTCGCGGCCGGATCGATCAACGGAGATGCGCTGCCGTCATACCGGCAGCAGGCGCTGGGCGGCGAAGGCTCGCTGCCGGGTTACGAGCTGTACGACTTCGATTGCGGCGGTCACCGCATTCCCGCCGAGCGTTCGCCGTATTACGGCTGTGACCGGCTCGCGCTGCTTCAGCTGGAATATCAATCGAATTTCCGGTGGCTGTCACGCGTCGGACGCGACATCGGCCGCGATTTCGGCATGCTCGACAATATCAAATGGGTTCTGTTCTTCGACACCGGACGGACCTGGAATGAGAGGGACAGCTCCGCCGAGCGTGGATCCGGTCTGGGCGACTTCGTTGCCGATGCCGGCTTCGGCCTGAAATTCGGCACCATCGGTGCGTATTGGGCGCTGCCGCTATCCGCACGCAGGGAGGGAATGAACTTCTTCGTGCGTCTGGGGCCCCGCTTCTGATGCGCGCTTCCGCTCGTCTGCTGCTGGCTGCGACGATCGGCTTGCTGTGCGCGCGAACGCTGTCCGCTCAGAGCCTGGTGGTCTCGGCCGATCACGCGAACCAGCATCGTGGCGTCGTGCGCTTCATCGAAGGCCTCGCCGACCGTGAGCTGGAGGACGCCGTGCGTTCCGGCCTGCCGTTGCGCGTGCGCTTCCGTGTCGAGCTGTGGAAAGACGGTTTCATCGACGATCTGCTGGGCGCCGAGCAATGGACGACCGTGCTGACGTTCGATGCGCTGTCCGAGCAGTACGTGCTGCGGACGCGTGCAGCCGCCGGCAAAGCCCGATTTTTTTCCGATTACCGGAGCGCGCGCGCCGCAATCGAAGGCGCATACGTCGTTTCGATGAGGCCATCCGGAACGGGACGCTACTACTACACGGCCGTTGTCTACATCGAGACGCTGTCATTGTCCGATCTGGAGGAGCTGGAGCGCTGGTTGAAGGGCGAGCTGCAGCCGGCCGTGTCGGGCGACCGGTCGATTCCAGGCGCACTCGGCCAGGGCGCGAGACGGCTGTTCATGCGCGTGCTCGCCTTGCCGGAACGGCGCTTCGAAGGACGCTCCGATCGCTTCCGAATCCCCTGAAACTGGCCGGTTGCGCAATAAGGGCGTATTAATACGAATCATAGGCGAACAGGGTCGAGATGTCATTTCGCTTCTCACCGCGCCCGAACCGGGCGCGCGCAATCAACTGGCGAAGCTGGAGCGCCGAGGCGTTCGCGGAAGCGGCCGCGGCAGACAGGCCCATCCTGCTCAATCTCACCGCCGTGTGGTGCCACTGGTGCCATCTGATGGATGAGACGACGTATTCCGAGGCCGAGCTGATCCAACTCATAAACGAACAGTTGAGTCCCATTCGCGTGGACGCCGACCAGCATCCGCACGTGCAGGACCGCTACATCGCCGGTGGCTGGCCGACCAACGCCTTCCTGACGCCGACCGGTGAAGTGCTGTGGTCCGGCACGTACGTACCGGCCGAGCAGTTCACGCAGGTGGCGCAGGGCGTACTCGGCGCCTGGGCCGAGCGCCGCGCCGAGCTGAAGGCGGAAATCGAGCGTCGTCGAAAGGCGCTCGAGGCCGCGCGCGGCCGCCACCACGTGGTCGGGCTGGTCCGCCGCGAAGCCGCCGATGACGTGCTGTCCGCGATCATCGACGCGTATGACGAGCGCAACGGCGGCTTCGGCAAGGACCCCAAATTCCCGTCTGTCGATGCGATCGAGCTGCTTTTCATCCATGGCTCGCGCAACAATACCGACTACCTGCGCATGGCGGAGCACTCGCTGGACGGCATGTTGGCCGGCGAGCTGGCGGACCGGAAGCAGGGCGGCTTCTACCGCTACGCGACTCACGAAGACTGGACGGCGCCGCGCGAGGAGAAGCTGCTCAGCGTGAACGCGGCCATGCTGCGCATCTATGCACTCGGCGCGCACGTGCAGGAGCGGACCGACTGGCGCAGGGCGGCCGAAGGCATTGTCGCCTGGGCAGACCAGAAGCTGCGGCGCGCGGATGGGCTGTGGTCCGGCAGCGATGCGGAAGGCGACGACGTTCTCTACACGAGCTACAATGCGCAGTGGATTCGCGCGCTCGCGAGCGCCGGTGGACGGCTCGGCAACAGCGAGTGGGTTGCGCGCGCGCGCACCGCGTTCGACACCCTGCTGCAACGCATGAGTGCGTCGGGCAACGTGCTGTTCCATTACCAGCGCGACGGTGAAGCGCCGCAGCTCGATTTCCTGCTCGGCGATGCGGTCGAAACGGCGCGTGCGGCGACCGCGCTCGCGCAGACTACGGGTGAGCAAGCTTATCTCGCGCACGCACGCAGAATCACTTCGGGCATGGAGCAGCTGTTCTGGGCCGAAGACGGCGGCTTCTGGGATCGCACCAGGGGCGTGCATGAAGTCGGCGTGCTGCGCTATCGCGAAAAGCCGTTCGATCTGAACGCCGAGGCCACCCGCCTGCTGAACGACCTGACGGTCGCGACCGGCGACCGCCGTTATCGCGCGCTGGCGGAGCGGATCCTTGCGATTCTGTCGCCGCAGGCCGGCCGCTACGGCGTGGCCGGCGCCGGCTATGCGCTCGCCGCCGCTGAATTCTTCGATCCACCCTTTCAGATCGTCGTGGTCGGCACCGGTCCGGCAGCGGGTGCGCTACGCATGGCCGCGCTTACTCTGCCGCTGATGAGCCGTCGCGTCTGGACCATGCCCGAAGGCGGCCGCGTCGGACCGCTCAATTTCGCGCCGCAGCCGAAGCCGGTCGCCTACATAGCGGGCAGCCGCGGCACCTCAGCCCCGATCAGCCAATCCGAACGCCTGCAGGAAGCGCTCGCCTCGCTGCGCTGACATGCTCGCCGGCTCGGCTATCCGCAATGCCTTGAAGGCCGTCATGCGGCGCGGCGCCGGCTCCCGAATCCCGGACGCAGAGTTCAACGACCTCGCATTGCGTGCATTCGCGCACCAGTTCGAGCTGAACGTGCCGTATCGCCGCTACTGCGAGCGACGCGGCCGAACGCCCGGCGCGGTGGCGAACTGGACGGAGATTCCCGCCGTGCCGGCGGGCGCCTTCAAGGAGGTCGCGCTGGTCGCCGGCAATGCGCTGGACGCCGCGGTCATCTTCCGAACCAGCGGCACCACCCGGGGCGCCGAGCAGCGTGGCGTGCAGTATCTGCTCGACCCGACGCTCTATGAAGCATCGCTGCTGCCGAGTTTTCAGCGATTCGTGCTGCGCGATCGGTCGGGAATGCGCATGCTCTCGCTGATCCCGCCGCACGAGGACGCAGCGGACTCATCGCTCGGCTACATGATCAGCACGGTCATGCGCGGGTTCGGCGCGAGCGGCAGCGCTTTTTTCGCGCGCACAACCGGCGGGCTCGATATCGCTGGCCTGAACGCGGCGCTCGCAGACCTCGACGAGCCCGTGTGCCTGCTCGGCACATCGCTCGCATATCTGCACTGGCTGGATGCGCTGGGAGACCAGCGGCTGTCGCTGCCGGCCGAATCGCGGCTGATGGACACCGGCGGCTACAAAGGCGAGACGCGCGCGATTTCCTCTGACGAGCTGCGCGCCCGGTATGGATACAGGCTCGGCATTGCTGCCGGCCTCTGCATCAACGAGTACGGGATGACCGAGCTCTGCTCGCAGTACTACAATGCGGAAGATCAGATCAAAAGAGGCCCGCCCTGGCTGCGCGCGCGTGTCGTGAATCCGCACGACCTGCGTCCGGTCGAGCCGGGCACACCCGGCATCCTGCAGCACTTCGATCTGGCGAACCTCGATTCCGTGTGCGCCATCCAGACGGAGGATATGGGCGTCGAGCGCGCGGACGGATTCGTGCTGCACGGGCGCGCGCCCGGCGCGGCGCCACGCGGCTGCTCCATCGCCATGGACATCCTGCTGTCGGGTGGCGAGTCGTGAAGCCGAGCTTCGATGCGTGGTATCTGCCGGGCCTGGACGGCCACGATCTGCCGTTCGCCACGTACGAGCTCGGCGAGCTGAACGTGCGCGCGCCTGCACTCTCACCGGCGCAGCTCAGCGACGTGCTGACTCACATTGTGGCGGCGCGCGAACGCACGCTGCGCAGCACACCCGTGAACGACATTGTCGAAGCTATCGCCGAGGCCGCGCACAGCATCGAGGCAGATTGGGACGCACGCGATCTCTTGTGCGCGGTGACCGGCTATTCGCGCGCGACCGTCGAGGATACGCTGCGGCACATGTGCGCGGACTGGCGCCGGCCAGCGCTCGAAGCACTGCTTCGCTCCGAGCTCTCCGATCCGGCGGTTCTGGATACGCCCGTGCGCGATCACACGGGTGCCATCACGTACGCGATCGGACCGCGTCTCGCATTTCACATCTTCTCCGGCAACGTGCCGGGTGTCGCCGTCACGTCGATCGCGCGATCGCTGCTCGTCAAAGCCGCGACCCTCGGCAAAACGGCCTCGGGCGAGCCGGTGCTGCCCGTGCTCTTCGCGCGTGCTCTCGCGCAGTGCGCTCCGGCCATCGGCGCCTGCCTGGCCGTGGCGTACTGGCCGGGCGGCAGCGCGGACCTCGAGCAGCTCGCGCTGAGCAGCGCCGATGTCACGGTGGTCTACGGGAGCGCCGAAACGGTCAGCTCGGTCGCGAACCGCATGCCGGCCGGTACGCGTCTGGTCGAACACGGCCCCAAGCTTTCACTCGGACTCGTCGCGCGCGACGCGGAGCTCTCGATTGCCGCCGACATCGCGCGCGCCACCGCCGCTTACGATCAGCAGGGGTGCGTATCGCCGCACATCGTCTACGTCGAGACCGGAGGACAGCTGGAGCCGCGCCTGCTGGCCGCCGCCATTGCGCAGGAGCTCGGCATGCTGGCGCCCGAGCTGCCGCGCCGCAGCCTCAGCGCGGCCGAAGCACTCGCGATTCGCGCTGCGCGCACGCGCGCGGAATTCCGCGCCAGCGCGGGAGCACCGACCGAAGTCTTCGGATCCGAGGACACCAGCCACACGGTCATCTATGACGCCGCGACGGAGCTCACGGCGTCGTGTCTGAACCGTACGCTGTACGTGAAACCGATCGAAAACGTGCACGCGCTCGCCACGCTGCTCTTCCCGCATCGCGGCCTGATTCAGAGCGTCGCGCTCGCTGGTTATGCACAGTCCGAGGCGTTCAATGTGTCCGTTGCACTCGCGCAAGTGGGCGTGACGCGCATCACATCATTCGCGCAGCTGCCATGGCCGCCAATGAGCTGGCATCACGATGGCCGCGGCCCGCTGCGCGAGCTGCTGACTTGGCAGGACATCGAGCTCTGAGCGCCTTGCAAAAGATCCTTGTTCCTTCCCGCACCCCTGCAATTCGTGTCGTCGCGCGCATTTTGTAAGTACTAAGATCGTAGCGATTTACCGTGATTTCCACATGTCGGTGACGCAATTCGGAACGCGCCTTGCACCGTCCAGCGTGCCGGTTCGGGTTAGTACATGCCGGGAGGAATCATGGCATTTCGATATTTCTGCACCCTGATGCGTTCGGTGCTGAACATAAAACCAATGCGGGAGTGGCCCGTGCGTCCCGCGCTCGTGCTGCCTGCCGGTGTGTTGGCGACCGCGCTCTTGTTCGCGGCGTTCCGTGCACCGGGTGCGATCGGCAGCAGCGCGGACTTCCGCAACCGCACGCCGACCGACCTGCTGATTCTGCGCACAGCCCAGGTGAGTCACGCCTTCGAGCGGGTCGATCACGTCTACGAGGCCGAAGTCGAGCCGCTCGCCCGCGTTCTCATGGAGTATCGCGCCGATGAGCGGCTCGCGAATCGCGTGGCCACTGCGCTCGTGCGCGAGGCGCGCCGCACCGGACTGTCACCCGACCTGCTCGTGGCCGTGCTGCTGGTCGAAAACCCGTGGATCGATCCGAGTGCGCGCAGCCCGGTCGGTGCGCGCGGCCTCATGCAGGTCATGCCCGGGCACCGCGGCAACTGGAAGCCGTGTCCGGTGAGCCTCGACGGCATCGAGTCGAACATCTGCTACGGCGCGCAGATCTTTCGTGCGTACCTGCGCTCCGAGCGGGGCGACGTCGAGCGGGCCCTGCTTCGCTACAACGGCTGCGTGCGCGGCACCAACACACCGAACTGTCACGAGTACCCGTCCGCCGTGTTCGCGCACGTGAATCGCGCAAAGCGCCTGGCGCGGCGGCCGGCAGCGGTGCAGGTGAGCTCGGACTAGATTGCCAGGTCGCGCGGCAGCAGCGATTTGTGAACGGCCAGTGCGGCCTTTACGCCGGTCGCGGCCGCACTGACTGCGAGGTACGGAGGACCGGTCAGATCGCCGGCCGCGAACACGCCCGGCACGGTGGTCTCCTGCGCGTTGCCGACCTTCAGGTTGTCATCCTCATCACGATCGCAGCCCAGCTGATCCGCCAGATCCGAAGACGGATGCGAGCCGATGAAAAAGAACACATTGTCCAGCGGCAGCGCGTCACCGTTTTCGAACTCGACGGCCGACAGACGGCCGTCCTGCTCGCATAGTCTGGCGATTGGCGTCCGCTCGATCGCCACGTCGTACTTCTTCAAAATCCCGAAGGACCGGGGCTCCAGTTTCGGCTCGCGTCCGTTCGTGAGTAGCGTGACTGAACGCGCCCAGGTGAGCAGATAAAGCGCATTGATCGATGCGCCGCGCTCCCAGCCGATCACGCCGACGCGCGTGCCGATCGTCGACGGGCCGTCGCAGTCGGGACAGTGAAAGACCGAGATGCCGTAGAGCCGGTCGATGCCTTCAATGTCGGGAAGAATGTCCTGCCTGCCATAGGCGAGAATGATGCGGCGTGCGGAGAACGTCTGTTCGTTCTCGAGCGCCACCACGAGCTCGTTCTTCTTGCCGGTGATGGCGCCGACCTCGCACTCCTGCCATTCCGCACCCGCGGCGAGCGCCTGCTCGATGAGCACGTGACGCAGCTCGTGCGGCGCGGGATCCGCGATGCCCGGATAGCCGTGAACGGCCCAGGTCGGATCGTTGCGCGGCCTGCCCGAATCGAGAATGCGCACATGCCTGCGGTAGCGCGCGAGCCAGAGTCCAGCCGACAGACCCGCCATGCCGCCGCCGACAATGAGCGCGTCGAAATCGGTCACTTACGCAGTCTTCTCGATGAAGTGAGCGGAAGGATGGGTGACCGCATGGATCGGCAGCACGATCTCGATCGCCGTGCCTTCACCCGGACGGCTGTCGGCGCTGATGATGCCGCCGTGCGCCTCGATGATCTCACGCGCGATCGCGAGACCCAGGCCGGCGCCCTTCGAGCGCGCCTGCTGGCCGACCTGGAAGTACTTGTCGAAGATGTACGGCAGCTGGTCCGGCGGCACGCCCACACCCGAGTCTTCTACGACGATGTGAACCCCATCCTCCTGCGACCACGCGCGCAGCCGGACGCGGCCTCCTTCCGGTGTGAACTTCAACGCGTTCGAGAGCAGATTGCCGATCACCTGATCGCTGAGGCGGTCCGCATCGGCGCGCATGCCACGTGGCAGACTGGGATCGATTTCGACCTTGAAGTCGATGTCCTTCTTGCGCGCAAGCACTGAAAACGATCGCTCGACGCGCGCGAGCAGGTCGCGCAGCACGACTTCCTGCATCTCCAGCTGAAGACCGCCTGCTTCGAGCCGGCTGATGTCGAGCAGCTGATTGACGAGATTGGTGAGCAGGCGCGTCTGCTCGCGAATCGTCCCGAGCGCTTCACGCTGGCGCGCGTTCGGCGAGCCGTAAATGCCCTCTTCGATCAGCTCGGTGTAGCCGCTGATCACGTTGATCGGCGTTTTCAGCTCATGCGTCGCGATGCTGATGAACTCGGCCTTCATCTGGTCGAGCCGGCTCAGCTGCTGGGTCATCCAGCCGAAGGAGCGATAGAGATCGCCGATCTCGTCGTGGCCGCGGTCCGGCTCTTCGGGCGGAACCACAAAATCGCCTTCGGCGACCCGTGCCATGGTGCCGCGCAGCTTCAGAATCGGCCTGGTAACGGAGGCGGCATTCCACACGCCGAACGCGATCGCAATGAGCAGGCAGACGACCAGCGCCGCCAGCGTCGTGGTCGCGGCCGACGAGCTGATGCGGCGGGCGAGCAGGACGTCGTCGCGGCTGCGATTGTCGATCTCGGCGGCCACGCCATCCAGCTGCTGCGCGGAGGAAAGCAGCGGCTTGAGCCGCTCGAAATAGGCCGTCGCCTCCTGCGCCCGGCCGCTCTCCATCAAATCGATCATCGCACCGGTCGCGCGCTCCAGCCGGCCCAGTGCGTCGTTGAGGCGCGCCGTCGAATCGCGATAGCCGACCGCGCTCAGCTCACGCAGACTCGTGCGTGCGGTGAGCAGCGAGGCTTGAGCCGCGGCGCGCTGGTCATCGGCGCCGGTGATGAGATAGCCGCGAATGTGGCGGTCCAGCTCGGCCAGACTGGTTTGCAGCCCGCCGAGCTTGAGAAAGGCGTACGCGTAGCGCGTGCGCTGCTCGGATGCGATCTCGCGCAGCGTGGACAGCCTGCTGACCGCGTAGACCGCCGGCACCGCGACCACGATTGCGGTCGCGGCCAGCGTGACGATCAGTCGTGTCCTGAGCCTCATGTGCTCTACTGTTTCACGGTCTTGCGAACGCGCTCGAGCTCGCGCTGCGTTTCCGCGAGCTGTTCTTCCAGACTGGCCACTCGCCTGGCGAGGCGATCGCGCTCCTGCTCTACGCTGCGAATGCGCGCAGTAACCGTCGGACCGGGCAGTCTCGGCAATGGCCGCTCCCGCTCGCGCTCACGCTCCTGCTCCGCCAGCTGCTGCTCCGCCTCGCCCAGCTCCGTCCCGATCAGGTACAGCGTCTGTGCAATCGGCTCCAGCCAGGGCGCACGATGCTCGAGGCGCAGATAGGCTGCTGCCAGCCCCGAGCCGAGCGCCGGACGCCGGTTGGGATTGCGCGGGTCGATTTCCAGCGCCGCAAGCAGCAGCAGCGCGCGTTGGCCTTCGGTCTGATCTCCGGAATGCTGCGCAACCCAGCTCAGCTCATGATGCGCGTCCCGGTAATCGCCGTTGCCCAGCGCGCGCACGCCCGTCTCGAGGCGGTCCTCTTCCTCCGACCGCCACAGCGATGTCACAGTGGCGCAACTCGTCACCATTAAAGCGAATGCGGCCAGCACGGCCGTTGCACGACTCATCTGATCCGCCTCCGGGGAAACCACGACGTGGCGCAATCTCTGCAAGTAAAGGACCTTTGACTTGCCGCATGAAAAAAATTAGGCATAGATTGCCGCAGTAACTCAACTTCAGAGGGGTCAGGATGGCTGATGACGCCATAATCACCGTTGATGAAGGCAAATACGTTTATTGCATCATCAAGAGCATGGACGAGCGCGATTTCGGCCCGATCGGCATCGGCGAGGGCGGAAACCGCGTGTACACGGTCCATCACGGAGACCTGGCCGCCGTCGTAAGCGACACTCCCATCAGGATCTACGACCCTACGCGCGAAAACGTCCTGGCCCACGAGCTGGTCAACGAGACGGTCATGCGCGAGTACACGGTCATCCCGATGTCCTTCGGCACGATCTTCCGGACCAAGGACGACATCATCGAGCTGCTCAAATCGACCTACCGCGCCTTCGACGACGTGCTGGAGAAGATGCGGGACAAGATCGAGTTCGGCCTGAAGGTGCTGTGGGACCGCGAGAAGGTGATCAGCCGGCTCGAGGAGGCGGATGAGGAGATCAGCCGGCTCAAGGACGAGATCACGAGTAACGCGCAGAGTTCTACCTATTTCGCGCGGATGCAGCTCGGCCGCCTGATCGAAAGCGCGCTCGAGAACGCGGCCAACACCTATGTCATGGACATTCACGAGTCGCTCAAGCCGGTCGCGGTCGCGAGCCGCTCGAACAAGCCGATCGGCGACCGCATGATCATGAATGCGGCGTACCTCGTGGACCGCTCGCGCGAACAGGACTTCGACGAGGCGGTCAAGGCGCTCAGCCGCAAGTACGAAGACGTCCTGTCGTTCAAGTACACCGGTCCGTGGCCGCCCTACAACTTCGTCAATATCAAGCTGAGACTCGAACGCGCGGACGCGTAGGTGGGTCTGCTCAAGCACCTACTCTTCTGGCCGGTCACCGGCCCGCAGTTCCTGATCGATTTCGCACTGGATCAGGTGGAAGGCGTCGTTCGGGAAAATCTGACCGACGACTCCGAGGTAAAGGCCGAATTGATGGAGCTGCAGCTGCTGCTGGAGCTGGGCGACATCGATGAGGACGAGTACGTGGCACGCGAAGCCGTTTTGATGCAGCGGCTGCGTGAGATTCGCGATTGGCGCGAGCAGTTCGGCATGGGCGTGTCGGGCGGGCCGGTTCGCGTTCAGGCGGAAGAGGAAACGGCTCCGCCGGCGGGCGATGAGCTGGCTGAGCTGCCGCCGGCCCAGAAAGCCGAAGCCGGCGCGGAGCCGAAGGTTGCCAAACCGGATGAGGCAGCCATCGATCTGCA
Source organism: Gemmatimonadota bacterium (assembly GCA_052387015.1). Classification (GTDB taxonomy): domain Bacteria; phylum Gemmatimonadota; class Gemmatimonadetes; order Longimicrobiales; family RSA9; genus CBJLQC01. The sequence continues at coordinate 10,293 of JBQTJO010000226.1, read as the reverse complement.
TCTCGACTGGGAATGAATGTTCGACACGCTGCTCGGCCGCGCGTCCACGCGATTCGTGTTCGTGGTCGGCAAGGGCGGCGTAGGGAAGACCACCACTGCCGGCGCCCTCGCGGTCGCCCTCGCTGATCGCTACGCAGCCACCCATCTCATCTCCACCGATCCCGCGCATTCATTGCGCGATCTGCTCCCGGAAGACTGCAGCGCCAATCTCACGATCGAAGAATTCGATGCCCGCAGCTACGCGGATGCATTCTTCCAGAAGCTGCGTGCGCCCTTCATCGAGCTGATCGAGCGCGGCACGTATCTGGACACGGCAGACGCGACCAGCTTTCTCGATCTTTCCATACCGGGTATCGATGAGGTGATGGCCGCGCTGCGGCTGGTGGAGCTGATCGACGACCCCGCGCAGCACATCATCGTGGACACCGCGCCGACCGGGCATACGGTGCGGCTGCTGGATTCGGCGCGCATCATCGAGAGCTGGGTCGCGGCCGGACTGGCGATGGCCGAAAAGGCGGGCGCGGTTTCGTCGGCACTGGTCGGGCAGCCGATCCCGCTTCAGGCGCTGCCGCTCCTGCACGAATGGCGGCAAGCCGCGCGCCGCTTCGAGGAGATCGTGCAACAGAGCAGCGCGCTGGTGGTGACGCGCGCGGGGGCGATAGTTGAAGCGGAAACCGATCGGCTGAAAGAAGATCTTGGCCGACGCGGGCTGATAGTCGCGGCCACCATCGCAGTCGGCAGTGGCAAAGCCGATTTCATGGTCGAGCGGTATGCGCACACACGCGGCTGCGCGGGCATGCGCGAGTGGCAGCACCATGTGGTGACTTCGTCACCAGGTACGCGAAGAACGCCAGGTGCGCCAAGCACGCAGGCCACGAAAGCAGCGCGCGGAGAGCCAGCCGCACCGTGGATCGAGAGCCTCGAGGCACGGCTGATCTGGGTCGCGGGCAAGGGCGGCGTCGGCAAGACCACGTGCGCCGGCGCGATCGGCGCGCAGCTCGCGCAGCAACGCAAGGTGTGCATCGTCAGCACGGACCCGGCGGGCTCCCTGTCGGAGGTGCTGGGCGACGAGATCGGCAACGACGCGCGCGAGGTTGCGCCGAATCTGTTCGCGCGGCAGATCGATGCGGTGCGCGAGTTCGAGCGCATGCGCGATCAGTATCGCAGCGGTGTGAACGAAGTGTTCGCGAGCATCGGCTTGCAGACCGCCGCCCAGCTCGATCGCAAAGTCATGGAATCACTCTGGGATTTTGCGCCGCCGGGCATCGACGAAATCATCTCACTGGTCGAGATCACCGACCAGGCCGGCGCGTACGATCTGTTGATCATCGATTCGGCGCCGACCGGCCATTTCCTGAGACTGATCGAGATGCCCGAGATCGCGCTCGAATGGGTACGTGCGCTGATGCGCCTGCTAGTGAAGTACGGCGCGGCCGGCAGCCTTGACGCTCTCGCCCGGGACCTGCTAGCATTTGCCAGGCGCCTGAGACAGTTGACGCAGGATCTGTCCACGCCGGGCACCACGGCCGTCTTTGTCATCACGCTGAACGAACCTCTGGTCATGGCGGAGACGGCACGCCTGTCTTCCGCGCTGGCAAGCGCCGGGATTGGGGTTGCTGCCACAATTCTGAATCGAGCCGACGAAGGTGAGATCGCGAGCGAGGGCGCAGGCTCCGCAGCGAGCGAACGACGCTGGATCCGGGCCCCGGATCTGCACCGCGAAATCGTCGGATCGACCGCTCTCCGCTCCTTCCTCACGCAGTGGACACTACATGGCGACTGACTTCATCTACCTGTACGGCTTCGTGCCGGACGATGTGTCGCCGCCTGCGGACCTCATCGGTATTGCCGGCACCGCCGTGCAGCTGTTGCCGGTAGACGCGCTGAAGGCCGTGCTGAGCCGGGTGCCTGCGGACGTGTACGATCCCGCGCGCATCGATGAGCGGCTGCAGGATCTCACCTGGGTCTCGGCGCAGGGCGTCGCGCACGAGAGCGTCGTCGCCTGGTTCGTGGATCACGCGGAGATTCTGCCGGTCTCGCTGTTCACGTTGTATTCGAGCGAGGCCGCGCTGCTGGCTGCGGTGTCACCGCGTGCAGGCGAGCTGACGGCCGAGCTCGCGCGCCTGCGGAACAAGCGCGAGTGGGATTTGAAGGTGTCGTTCGTCGAAAAGGACGTCGAGCAGCATGCCGGCGAGCTGTCGCCGAGCATTGGCGAGCTGGATCGGCAGATCGCGCAGGCCACGCCCGGCAAGCGCTTTCTGCTCGAGAAAAAGCGCGCCGATCTGCTGAAGGCGGAAACCCGGCACGCCGCACACGCGCTGGCCGACCAAGCGCTCCAGGCGGCGCGGGCCCACGCCGTCGAGGTGCGCCGGTTGCCGATTCCGCGCACGGCGGAGGAGCTGCCGGTCGTGCTGCATGCGGCGCTGCTGGTCGAACGCAGCGCGGAAGCCGATCTGGGCGCCGCGCTCGAGCAGGCGGGCAGACGCCTCGAACGACTGGGCGTCAACGTGCGATTCTCCGGTCCGTGGGCGCCGTACCGGTTTACAGGAAACGATGAGCGAGCAGCTCCCGGCCGAGAGTGAACTCGAGCGCGAGATGGGACTGGCCGAGCTGGTGAATCGCGTGCTCGACCGGGGCGCGCTCATCACGGGTGAAGTGACGATCAGCGTCGCAGGTATCGACCTGATCTACCTGGGCCTGCAGCTGGCGATCGCGGCCACGGAGACGGCCAAACTGCCACCGCGCCTGGGTCCGCCCAGGCGCTGACCGTGGGGATTTACGGCTACTGCGTGGTGCCGGCCGGCCATAGTGTAGTCCTGGCCAAAGGCATCGACGATGCACCGGTCCGCGCGCAGCGAATCGAAGGGCTCGCGATCCTGGTCTCGGACGTGCCGAGGCCGGAGCCGACCGTGAAGCACGTGCGGCAGCACAACACAGTTATCGAAGCTGCTGTGACACATGACGTTACACCAGTGCCGCTGCGCTTCGGCCAGTGGGCTGGAGAGCTCGATTCATTCAGCTCCGTGCTGGTCGAAAAGGCCGAGTGGTACCACGAACGGCTGACAGCCTTTGCGGGAGCCATGGAATTCGGCCTGCGCGTGGTGCGGCCGGGTCCGCCACCCCCGGCCCGAGTTGTGCATGTTCCGGCGGCCTCAACCGGGCTCGAATACATGAAGGCCCTGCGCGAGCGCGTTGCGGCCGAGCGTGTGGAAGGTGAGGAAGTCGAACAGGTGCGCGCCGGCATCTCGGAGGCAGTGACGGGCATCGTGCGCGAGGAGCGGGCGGAGAACGCACGCACGCCGCGCGGCCTCCTCACAGTCGCGCATCTGGTGGCGCGTCCCGATTTCGACGCGTATCGCGAAGCCGCACAGGGCCTGCGAAACCGGTTTCCGGAGCTGAGGTTTCTTGTGAGCGGACCCTGGATGCCGTATTCGTTCGCGGTATGAGGGAGGATCGCATCGATGCGGACGATCCGGCGCTGTTCGCGGCCGAGCTGGCGGAGATCGCGCCCGCGCTGCCCGCGCACATCGACGCGAGCCCGGAGGATGTGGAGGCGGGACTCGGCAAGCTGGTGCTCACGCTGATCGAGTTCCTGCGCCAGATCCTGGAGCATCAGGCGGTTCGGCGCATGGAGGGCGGCACGCTCACGGACGAAGAGGTCGAGCGGCTCGGGCTGGCACTCATGCGGTTGCAGGAGCGGCTGGCAGAACTTAAGAATCAGTTCGGCCTCGAAGGGGAAGATCTCAATATCGATCTCGGACCCCTCGGGCGATTAATCTGACACAAGAGAGAAACGTGGCCGACCGTTACGAGCTGGGGCCAAATCGTTCGCAGGGACTGGTCGACATTCTCGATCGCATCCTCGACAAGGGGCTGGTGGTCGCGGGCGACATCAAGGTCAATCTCGCGAACGTCGAGCTGCTGACCATCCAGATCCGGCTGCTGGTCTGCTCGATCGACAAGGCGGAACAGATCGGCATGAACTGGTGGCGGACCGATCCACACTACGCGAACGTCGTTGAGACGCCGCAGGTGCAGGCGCTGAGCGCCAAGCTGGATGAGTTGAACAGCAGGTTGGACAGGCTCGAGCAGCAGAAGAAATTGAAGTAATCCTCCTTCACACGTCAGGAGAAACAAAATGGCGGTCGAAAGAGCCCCCGCTGGTGCCAGTCTTATCGACGTACTCGACCGGGTACTGGATAAGGGCATCGTCATTGACGCGTATGTGCGCGTGTCACTGGTCGGTATCGACCTGGTCAGCGTCGAAGCCCGCATCGTCGTCGCGTCGGTCGAGACCTACCTGAAGTACGCGGAAGCGATCGGCATCACCGGCTTCGCGTCGCGGCCGGGTGGCGTCGGCGCAATCGGCGCGGGCGCGGCGGCTGGACCGAGCGAAACGGATCGTCTGCGGGCGGAGAATGTGGAACTGAAACGGCGGCTGGAAGAACTGGGCTGACGTGTGCGCGTAGCATCGCGTTCCGCCGACCTGATGGTGGCGGAACTGGCAGAGCGAATCGCTCGGGTCCATGAACCCGAAGAAGGCTGCTCGCTGGTTCTCGATCGGATCGTCAGCGAGGGCGAGTTCCCACACGCCGTGCTGCTCATTTCGATGGGCGGCGGTTTGCGCGGCGCAGCGTGGGGATTGGACGACGCGATCTACAAGTCGCTGATCACGCAGCATTCCGACGCCAGTGCTTCTCTCGCCGCGATCGCAGAGAAGCCTGGCGTCCGCAGCATCCCGCCCGAGCACCTGCCGCAACTCGGCTTCAAGGCTGTTACAGCGATCTCATTCACGGGTATTCGCGACGTGCCCGCCGGCGTGCTGCTGTTGGACGCGCACAGCACGGAAGAGCGTTGCCAGCTCGCCGCCTCGGTCATGCAGCGCTGCGGCGCACCGCTGCACCGCTCGGCCCGCATCGCCGAACTCGAGACACAGCTGGCACGGCAGGCGCGCCAGCAGGAGGTGTTGAGCGCGATCGTCACGTCCCTGTCCGATCCGGTGATCCTGACCGACGCGCGCAGCGATATCGTGCTCTCCAACCAGCGCGCGGAGAGCCTTCTGGTTGCCGGCGAAGATTCGAGCGAGGGGCGGCGGCGCGCGATCGAAGTCAACAACCTGCTGTTCAGCTCGTTCCTGACCGAGACGGTCATCGGCGGTACCAGGAAGCAGGGCACGCGCGAGCTCAATCTGGTCGACCCCGTCGACGGCTCCGACCTGCTTTTCGAAGTCATCGGCCTGCCGATCCGGATTTCGCTGGCCGATCCGGAGCCGGGGCTGCTCTCGATCCTGCGCGACATCACCGACCTGAAGCGCGCACTCACCGAGCTCGAGATCCAGTTCAATCGCTCGCGCGTGGCCGAGCATCGCTCGCGCCAGGAGCGCGACCGCCTGAACGTCATGCTCGAGAACGTGAGCGATCCGATCCTGGTAACGGATGATGCATCCAACATCATTCTGATGAATCCGGAAGCGGATCGCCTGTTCGTGCTGCCGCCCGATTCCGACCAGGAGTCGCCGTCCTCGCGCGTGGTGCAGGCGAACGATACTCGATTCACTTCGCTGATCAGTGACTTCCTGCTGCAAACGCAGCGCAGGCGCGTCGAGCGCGTGGACCTGATCGACCCCGACACCGGCAAACTGCTGCCCACCGAAGTCCACAGCAGCAAGATCGTGAATGCGCGCGGCGAGACCACCGCCATGGTCAGCGTTCTGCACGACCTCACGCAATTCGTGGAGAACCAGCGGCTGGCGCGCGAGCTGAAGCAATTCAACGAACAGCTCGAGAATCGCATCAAGCGCGCTACTCTGGAACTCGAGCAGCGGAACCGCCAGCTCGAGTGGCAGAGCGCGGAGCTGGAGAAAGCATCGAGACTGAAGAGCGAGTTCCTGGCCGCCATGAGCCACGAGCTGCGCACGCCTCTCAACGTCATCATCGGATACGCCTCGCTGATGCGCGAGCGCATCTACGGGGAGCTGAGCGACGCGCAGGATGAAACGCTGCAGAGGGTCTACAGCACCTCACAGCACCTGCTGGTATTGATCAACGACGTGCTGGACCTCTCGAAGATCGAAGCCGGCAAGATGCCGCTGCACGTCGAGGAAGTCGATTTGCGCGACCTGCTCGGCGAGCTCGCCGAGACGGTCATGCCGATGGTGCGCAAGAAGAATCTGGACTACTTCGCGGAGTTCTCGGACGCGGTGCCGCGCATTGCGACCGATCGGACCAAGCTGAAACAGATTCTGCTCAACCTGCTGTCGAACGCGATCAAATTCACGTCGGTCGGCACCGTGACCGTGAGCACGTCACTCGCCGACTCGGGCGACCGCGTCCGCATCGCCGTAGCCGATACCGGCATCGGCATCAAGCCCGAATACCTCGATGTCATCTTCGAAGATTTCCGGCAGCTCGATCAGTCCCACACGCGTGAATACGGCGGCACGGGTCTGGGTCTTTCGATCACGAAGAACCTGCTCGCGCTGCTGGGTGGCACGATTACGGTGCAGAGCAAGTTTGGCGAGGGCTCGCGCTTCAGAGTGGAGCTGCCCGTGAGACTGGACGACGGCGATGATGCGACCAGAGTGATAGGAGCGATCAGAGTGTAGCCAACTCTGTGATCGCTCCCATCGCTCCCATCGCTCTTATCGCTCTTATCGCATCATCGCCTAATGCCGGTCGATCAGCTCGGGCGGCGCTTCCGTCAGGCCGGCCGCGCGCGCACGCTGCGCGGCATTCGCACCGTACAGGAAGTAGATCAACAGACCGATCACCAGCCAGATCGCCAGCCGTACCCAGGTCACGCCGGGCAGACCATACATCAGCCACAGACAGAAAATCGCGCCCAGGATCGGCACGAATGGCATGCCGGGTGTGCGAAACGGGCGATCGAGCTCCGGCTGCCGGTAGCGCAGCACCAGCACGCCGATGCACACGATGGTGAAGGCCAGCAGCGTACCGATCGAGACCATGTGGCCGAGCGCGCCGATCGGAAAGAGGCCCGCGGTTATGGCCACCGCGATGCCGGTCACGGCGGTGGTGATGTGCGGCGTCCTGAACTTCGGATGGATCTTCTTGAACACGGGTGGCAGCAGACCATCGCGCGCCATCGCGTAGAAGATGCGCGGCTGGGCCATGACCATGACGAGGATGACGCTCGACAGACCGGCGATGGCGCCCAGCTTGACGAACGGCTTCAGCCAGGTCAGGCCGGTGGCATCGATGCCGACCGCCATCGGGTCCGGCACGTTGAGGCTGGTGTAAGGCACGATGCCGGTCAGTACCAGCGAGACGACGATGTAGAGTACGGTACAGATCGCCAATGAGGCGAGAATACCTGTCGGCATATCCTTCTGAGGATTGCGCGCCTCCTGCGCCGCGACCGATACCGCGTCGAATCCGATATACGCGAAGAACACGACGCCCGCGCCCATGACCAGGCCACTGAAGCCGAACTCGCCGCGCACGCCGGTCGGCTCCGGCAGGAAGGGCCGCCAGTTGTCCGCGTTCACATAGGCGGCGCCGAACGCGATGAACAGGAGCACGACCGTGACCTTGATCAGCACGATGATCGAGTTGGTCGAGGCGGACTCGCGAATGCCGAGAATGAGCAGAGCGGTCACCGCGAGCGCGATGAAAGCGGCCGGTAGATTGAAGATGCCCTGGACGACGCTGCCATCGGCGAGCGTCACGTCCACGCCCATGGGACTCGCCCACTGTTCGGGGAAGTTGATGCCAATGTCGCGCAGGAAGCTCACGATGTAGCCCGACCAGCCGACCGCGACGGTGGAGGCGCCGAGCGAGTATTCGAGAATCAGATCCCAGCCGATGATCCAGGCGAGCAGCTCGCCCATGGTCGCGTAGGCGTAGGTATAGGCGGAGCCGGCCACCGGAATCATGCTGGCGAACTCCGCGTAGCACAGGCCGGCGAACGCGCACGCGATGCCCGACAACACAAACGACAGAACGATCGCGGGCCCCGCGTGCTGTGCGGCCGCCTGGCCGGTCAGCACGAAGATGCCGGCACCAATGATCGCACCGATGCCGAGAGCCGTGAGCTGCACGGGCCCGAGCGCTCGCCGCAGCTGACCGCTCGCGGCTTCGGCACGCAGCTGCTCGATGCTTTTGCGCCAGTACAAATCCATGACGTGGAACCCCCTGTGGTTGGCTTCAAAACGGGAAGGCATAAAGATTCCAGCCGACACCCTGAATTGCAAGACAAGCGGGACCGGCACCTCCCCTACGGCGTGGCCAGCTTCAGACTTCGATTTGCGCGCCCAGCTCGACGACCCGGTTCGCCGGGATCTCGAAGAACGCGGTCGCACTCTGCGCGTTGCGGTGCATGAGGCCGAAGAGCTTTTTGCGCCAGCGCATCATGTGGCCCTTCCCCGAGGGAATCAGGGTTTCGCGGCCGAGATAGAACGATGTGTCCGCCATTGCGATCTTCAGTCCCTGCTTGCGGCAGTGCGCGAGCAGCTCGGGCACGTTCGGCGTTTCCATGAAGCCGTAGTGCCCGCTCACCCGGTAGAGACCCGCCCCGAGCTCCTGCACTTCGGCGCGCTCCCTGACCGGCACGTGCGGCACGTCCTCCGTCATCAAGGAAAGCAGGATGACCTGATTGTGCAGAACCTTGTTGTGCTTGAGATGGTGCAGCATGACGGGTGGCACGCCGCTCCGGCTCGCCGACATGAACACCGCGGTGCCGCCCACGCGCACCGGTGGTGAGCGCCTGATCTCATCGATAAAGAGCTCGATCGGAAACGAGCCGCGCGTGAACACGTCGGCCAGCAGGGTGCGGCCACGTTTCCACGTGGACATGGCCGTGAACAACAGCACGCCCATCACGAGCGGCAGCCATGCGCCATGCAGAAATTTGACGGCGTTAGCGCCCAGGAACGCGAGCTCCGTGGTCAGAAACACCGCGGTGAGCGCCGCAGCCTGCCAGGTCTTCCAGCGCCAGCGCTCCTTCGCTACGAAGAAAAACAGCAGCGAGCTGATGGTCATGGTGCCGACCACGGCGAGCCCGTACGCCGCGGCCAGATTGGTGGCCGCGCGAAAACCGAGCACGAGCGCGATGCAGCCGACCATGAGCGCGCTGTTGACCTGCGGAATGTAGATCTGCCCCTCGGCGCGCGCCGAGGTGTGCACGATCTGCAGGCGCGGCAGGTATCCGAGCTGGATGGCTTGGCGCGTCAATGAGAACGAGCCGGAGATGAGCGCCTGCGATGCAATGATGGTGGCCGCCGTCGCGAGCACGACCATCGGCCAGAGCAGTGGTTGCGGCACCATCTCATAGAGCGGATGCGTGACGTACGGATCCGTCAGCAGCAGTGCGCCCTGTCCGAAGTAGTTCAGCAGCAGCGCCGGAAAAACGATGACGAACCAACCCAGCCGGATCGGCGCGCGGCCAAAGTGGCCCATGTCGGCGTATAAGGCTTCCGCGCCGGTGATGACCAGCACTACGGATCCCAGCAGCAGATAGCCGTTCATGCCGTGCTCGAGAAAGAAGCGCAGGGCGTAGATCGGATTGACCGCGGCGAGCACGGCGGGCTCGCGCAGGATCCAGCGGCTGCCGAGCAGCGCGAGCGCAACGAACCAGAGCAGCGTGATCGGCCCGAAAATGATGCCGACGCGAGCGGTCCCGCGTCTCTGCATCATGAACAGCCCGATGAGAATGACAACCGTGATCGGCACCACGAATGCCGACAGTGCGGGCGTCGCGATTTCGAGTCCTTCGACCGCGCTCAGCACCGATATGGCGGGTGTAATCACGCCTTCGCCGAACAGCAGGGAAGTGCCGAACAGGCCGAGCCCGAGCACCAGCAGCGGCGCGACCGCGCGCTTGCGACCATGCAGCAGCGCGAGCAGCGCAAGAATGCCGCCCTCGCCGCGGTTGTCCGCGCGCATGATGAAAGTCAGATACTTGAAGACGACGACCAGCAGCAGCGCCCAGAAGATCAGGGACAGCACGCCGAGCACGTTGGCGTGCGTCGCGGTGATGCCGTGTGCGGGCGCGAACGACTCACGCATCGCATAGAGCGGGCTGGTGCCGATGTCGCCATAAACGATGCCGAGCGCGGAGAGCACGAGCAGCGCGAGCTGTTTGGGACTCCTGGCGTGAGGCTGGCCGTGTGGCTCGGTGTGCCCGGTTGCGGCAGCCAGCTGTTCGATTGCGGGAACAGGTTCTTCTGCTGGTTCACCCGAATGCATGGGCGTCTATGATGCCGTGAGGCTGCGGCGCGTGCAATACGCGCTAGTGTCCCGTCCCGTAACTTCCTTGGCATTCGAGGGCCGCTGC
>JBQTJO010000225.1:0-3320 GCA_052387015.1 Gemmatimonadota bacterium | reverse complement strand
CGCCGAGGCGGAGTACGAGCGCGTGGAAGACGCGCGGCTGCTCTATGTCGCGGCCACGCGCGCGGAAGAAGAGCTGATCGTCAGCCGCTGCGTGCAGTCGGAGGACAAGTCGCCGTGGCGCGCGCTGTACCCGCACTTCGACGAAGAGCACACGACCGAGATCGAGTTCAAGCATCCCGCGCCGCGCCAGAAGCTGGAAGCGACCGCCGCGGACCTCACGCGGCGCGCCGCGCTACTCTGCGAGCAGCGCGCGGAGGCCGCGCGCCCGACCTACACCGCGACCGCGGTGCGCGAGCTGGCGAAAAGAACGTTCATGGGCGGAGAAGCGCTGGAACCGCTGCCGCTGCCGGTGCGCGCGGATGTGGGCCCGCGCGGCGTCGAATGGGGCACCATCGTCCATGCCGCGCTGGAGGTTGCAGCACGCGGCGCGAATGCGGAGCGCATCGCGATCGCGTGCAAGGGGCTGCTTCAGGAATACGAGCGGCCGCAGAACGAGAACGGCGAGCCCGCGGAGCTGGACGAGCTGCTGCGCCTGGTCGAAGGCATGACGCGCTCCGAGACTTGGAAGCGCGCGCTGCGCGCGGGCAACGCGCTGATCGAAGTGCCCTTCTCATGGTCCGAGAACGAAGAGGACGCGCGCACCGTCATCGACGGCGTCATCGATCTCGCCTTTCGCGAGCAGGATGGCTGGGTCATCGTCGACTACAAGACGGATGCGATCGTGGAGCCGGAGCTCTGGCGCCAGCGCACCGAGACGTACCGCCGGCAGGTGAATCTCTATGCGGACTACTGGGAGCGGCTGACCGGTGAAGAAGTCGTCGAACGTGTGCTCGTGCTCACCTCGGTCGGACACGAGCTGAAGTGGGGGAAAGCGGGGCCGGTCACTGCGCAGCAGCTCGACTTGCTGATATAGAACGGACGTTCACGTGCACGCTCACGCTCACGTGTACGTGGATGGTTACTGGCCCCAAAGCGCTCTTCGGAGCAGTCCAAAGTTGCAGCGCCTGCCGCCTGACACTCGCTCGAAATACTCCTGATCGCTAGCCGTGCGCACGAGGGCCGCGCGTGCCCTCCGCTCGAGGATGCGATACCGTTCTCCCGGTCCGAACACGATTTCCGACAGGCTGCCGCAGCTGGCGAGAATCGAAACGCGCGCGAAGGCTTCCCAGCGGACCGCGCGCGGCAGATCGGGGCGCAGCACGAAATGTTCGAGACCCTGCCGCGCCGTGCGGCTGCCGCGCGCCAGTGTGAGCGCGGACTGGCCGGCCAGCGCCGCGGCCTCGAGCGTCGTCGCAATGCGCTCCGCATCGGCAATGCGTCCGTTCCCGCGATAGCGCGCAGCCAGCGAGTCGGCGCCGATCTGCACCTGTTTCAACGCGACCAGCGCTTCCTGACGCCGCGGCACGCTGTCCAGCGCGCTGAACCCGGCGGCGAGCGTGACGTTATCCGGCTGGTAGCCGCGTAGAGGCGCGAGAGCGGCGGCGCGCATGACGGTCGAATACAGCGCAGTGTTGTCGCGCAGCAGCGCCGGAAACGCCAGCGAGAATGCCGCCACCGCGAGTGGCATCAGGATCACGAAAACCGCGAGCACCGCGGCCGCGCCGGCCAGTCGATAGCGCGAGCCCATGTCCACAGCCTTGGCCGTGTAACCGGCGCGCGCATACAGACTGCGCCAGCCGCGCACCTGCAGTGCGGCGAGCCGATCCTCTTCATCGGGCCGGCGGTGCGCGTAGGACGCGCGGATCTCGCGCACGCGAAAGAAGAGCGAGACCGGCACGCACAATGCGGCCGGCAGCAGGGTGGCCGTCCAGACGAATCCGCTGCCGAGCCGCCCCTGAGCGCTCAAGAGCAGCCAGAAAGGAAAGCTGGCGGTGATCCAGACCGCGCCCGCCAGCATGAACAGCGATGCCGCGACGCGTGTGTCCAGCAGCATGGTTCGTTGTGCGATGCCGAGTCGCTCGAACGATTGCAGTCCGCGCAGGACCTGCGGCGTGTCGCGGGCCCAATCCGCAGCCACGTGCCAGACGAGCTGGCGCGGGTAGCCGGCGCGCACGGCGCTGGTCGCACGATTGAAGAGCACGAGCAGCCGCATGTACGCGCCCCACAGCAGCAGTCCGACCACCAGCAGCGCGGCCACCGTGCCCCAGCTTCCCGCTTCCGCGGGGCGGTCGCGCCATGCCGCGCTTGCGACAGTCGCTATGAGAACGAGCGCGGCGAACCAGAACTCGATCGTGATACGCGACAGCAGCCCGTGAATGTGCGCGAGCCTGGGTGGCGGCCAAAGCAACTCGGCCGGGAGGTCTTCCTGTTGGTCGACGTCGTGCGACGCGAGATCCGGTTCCGGATCCTGGCTCTCCCGTCCCGCCCCGTGCGCATGGATGCGCTTGAGGCGGCTGATCGCCGCATCAATCGGTCGAACGTCGCTCATCTCGCGCGGGTTCAGCGGCGCTCGCCGGTGAGCTGGGCGAGGTGCGTGCGCGCGGCATCATCCTCCTGCTTCAATGCCGGCTCGGCCAGCTCGTGCGCGTTGAGGTAGCGGCGGTACAGGCGAATCGCGCGCTCGGTGTCGCCACGGAGCGCGGCGAGGCGGGCGGCCTCGCGCAGCATGGTCGAGTGCAGGAACATGCGCATCGGGTGGAACGCAATGCGGGACGCGGCGCGGTATGCGAGTGCGCGATCACCGGCGCCTTCCGCGGCCCGCGCGAGCACGATGTTCGAAGCGTTCGCGAAAGCGCTGTGGATGGCCGGGCCATCGCGCATGATCGCGTTCAGCTCGTGGACGCGACGCGTGAGAGTCGCGGGCTTGTTCAGCAGCGCATCGACCGTGGCAAGCACGCGGATGCAGACGTCCGCTTCGAGTTTCGCGAATGCGCTGTCCGGATCAATGCGCGAAAGCTGCTCGACGGTCGCGCGGTGCGTGTCCGTTTCGCGGTTCCACAGTCGCCACTGCTCGCGCGCGCAGCGCGCGCGGACGTTCGAGGCGAGCGGTCCCGAGTCCAGCTTGTCCTCCAGCGCCGCGACTGCCGTGCGGGCGTGGCCCTGATCGCCGCTGCCGTACAGTGCCGCGAGGATCTGGTGGCTGTGGATCTCGACCGGATCAGGCGCGATCGCGACCAGCGCATCCAATGCCTCGGCCGCGCGGGACGGCATGCCGTACGCGAGAAACGTGTAAGCAGCCGTGTAGAGAGCGCTGGTACGCTCGGCCTGGTTCGCGGCAATGCGCGCGCCGCGATCAATGGCGCGCACAGCGTCAGCCACTGTGTTGGGAGCAAACAATCCGAGCCACGTGATCGGCCACAGCCGGCCCGCGCTCATGGTAT